>QCTC01000001.1 GCA_003211315.1 Prochlorococcus sp. AG-670-O17
CTTCTTGACTACCCCAATATCTACCCCAAATATATTTTTCATTTTTTATACACATTGACATTGCAATCGTTTTTTCAGAATCATTTCTTGATGCACTAAAAAACAATAGATTTCTTTTATTTTCAAGAATGTTTTCAAAAAATTCAGAGGTAAGATATTTGCTACCCCATACTCCCCATCTCAAACAATGCTGCTCGTAGAAATTATGCATTTTTTGAACCATTTCTAGATTTATATCCTCTTCTGTATGAATTTTGATCTCGAGATTTTGTTTTGAAATTGATTTTCTTTCTTTTTTAATGTTTTTTCTTTGATTAGAGTTGAATCTTGATAAAAAATCATCAAATGTCTTTTCCCCATTATTCTTCCATTCACTACTTGTATTTATCCATTCCTGATATCCTAAGGATTGTAGATGTTTTCCCCAATCTTCGTTTACATATAAGAAATTGCAACTCAAGATATTATTTTTCAAAGCAAAGTCATCAATATGTTTTATTAATGAATTTGTAATTTCTATTTTATTTTTATTTTCTTTATATAAAAATTCGTATCCATTAATAGGGCTGTAAGGGCTCATCCCAATTAGCTTAGGATAATAATTTAAATTTAAATCTTGAGCTAATTTTGCAAAGGATTGATCAAAAATAAATTCTCCATAACTATGATTTTTAAGAAAAAGTGGAGCTATTCCGCATATTTCTTCATTTTTATAAGCAATAAAATATAAAGGTTGCCATCCAGTTTGTCTTGAGACACTTTTCGATAATTCAAGGTTATAGAGCCATTCCCATTCATAAAATGGATTGTTGCTTTCTTTTCTTAATTCATTCCATGTTTCTTTATTTATTTCTTGAATTGATAGTTTAATTTCAATTTTGTGCTCAATATGATTCATATTTTTTTTACTTTAATCATCTTTAGTGTTTCTTATGTAATGAATATATATTTCATTTCTATCTAATTCTTGAATCGATTTTATATTCCAAAATTGCTTTAAATTAAAAATTTTATTTGTTTGTTCAGCAGGTATCCATGTAAATTTCCCTCCAATAATTCTTGGGGCTATTGTAATTTTGATTTCATCAATCAAATCTTCTTTTATAAAAGAATTTATAAGATTTGCTCCACCAAGAAGTGCTAGACGATTGATTCCAGCTTTTTTTATACTTAACAAGGTTTTACTCCAGGAATTTTTGAAGAAAATTTCTTTATCAAAATCTTTACTCTCTATTCCATCTTTTTTGTTAGAGCTGATTAACCATCTTTTAATTGGTTGATTGAAATAATTCCAATCTTTTTTAAATTTTTTGCTATTGGAGGCGACTATAGAAATAGGCTGATTTTTTGAAATTTTTATTTCGCCATTTTTACAATGATTTTTTACTAAATATGTACTTTGATGAGCTTTTAGAGTTCCCAATCCAAAAATAGTAGCGTCAACTATTGATAAGTTTTCATCTAACATTCTCCTATCTTCCTTACTCCCAAGATGAGATTCTCCTCCACTTGGGAAGGCAATCCTTCCATCTAAACTAGAAGCGATAATGATCGCTATGCTTGGAGTATTCAAGCTTGAGCAACTAAAGAGTTAGTAAGATTTTTTTGCAAAGAATTTGGTACGCTTTGTTCAACATAAATTTCCGCAGCATTATTTGGGCTCTCTTGAAGTTTTATCTTGTGCAGATTTGCTCCAATTTTTTTAATCGGAGATGAGAGAATATCAGCAATGTGTAGTGCAATATTTTCACATGTTGGGACGCAAGTTTTAAAATATTCGATATCTTTATTTAAGAAAGTATGATCAAACGGTTCAACTATAAGATCATCAATAATTGCTTGTAATGAAGGTAAATCACATATCATCCCAGTTCTTGGATCAATTTTCCCTCGGACAGTTACTTCAAGAAAATAATTGTGTCCATGTCCATTTACCCTGGCACATTTCCCATAAATCTTCTTGTTTTCATCAAGAGAAATCTCATCTTTTGCTAATCGGTGAGCAGCATTAAAATGACTTTGAATTGTTAATAAAGCTTCCATGTTTTTCCCATAGTAATCTGCCCATAAAGTTGGGCTTTCAAAAAGTCTTAAACTTGTAAGAGGTAGTTCATCTTTTAAACGATTCCAGATAACTTTTACTAGAGCCTCAGTCGTTGGAAGAATGCCTTCTTGACTATGAATATTGAATTCAGGCCATACGTCATTTAAAAAACGAAAATCTAATTGTCCAGTGACCTTACTCTTAATAGAATGTTTTACATCAGAAAGATTAAGGACCATTCCATCCGAGTCAAGTTTGCCCCCCATTGATACGATAAGTTCGTAATTATGGCCATGTCCTGGAGCTATACTACATTTCCCAAAAAGAGAGAAATTATCTTCTGAGCTTTTTTCAGGAAGCCAATAACGATGACTCGAACTAAAACAGGCACGTCGAGTTATGACGCATTCACGTCCCTGGCCATGTAATGGTTTGGTATGTGTAAAAGTCATAAATGTCTGTAATAATACTATCTTAAGGTTTTATATACTCTTTTGTCTGTATGGAAAAATCTATTATTGAGAAAACAAACAAAATAATTAAAGGAAGAAGTATATATTTGATAGGTATGATGGCTAGTGGTAAATCTAAAACTGGTCCAGTATTAGCCGAGTTATTGAGGTACAAGTATATTGATCTGGATAAATTAATAGAGAATATAGCAAAAAAAACAATTAATGAAATGTTCCAGGAAGATGGAGAAAAAGCATTCCGAGAACTAGAAACAAATTGCTTAAAAGAAACAATTAAAATCCCTTCTTTAATTGTTTCTACTGGCGGAGGAATTATTTCTAAACCAGAAAACTGGGGTGTTTTAAGGCAAGGAATTATTATTTGGATTGACACAAAGCCAGAGATTGCTCTTGAGAGGTTGAAAAAAGATATTGAAAATAGACCTCTATTACAGGGAAAAAATTTAAGTGATTTATATAACCAAATTTTTCAATCTAGAAAAAATTTATATTCTCAGGCTGACTTAAGAGTTGAGGTTAATAACGAAGATGTTGAAGAAGTTGCAAAACAAATAGTTTATGGAATTTACAAAAAAATTATAAATTAATCAGGTTCCACTCTCACAGCAAACCATTTAATAACGAATCCAAATTTTATTTCTAATTCATAAGTACTTTCTAATAATTCTTCGAGAAATTCCTCATTGGAATAATCTTTTTTTTGATATATAGTTGATGAATCAACCTTATGAAGCCAATTTCTTAACCATAATATTGCTTCTTTTTTAGTTACTATTTTTTCTTTTGAATCTGGCTCTAATAATACAAAATGGTCTTCAGATCTTATTAATGGATTAGACATGATTAAAAATTTTTTAGGATTAATTATTTTTCTAATTATTCAAGTAATTTCTTTAGATAATGCATTTGCTTTCAATGATCATAATGTAAGAGAATTTTTAGATGAAAGAGAAAATTTATGGCCAGAACTATACTTACCAAATTTTAAATTTTCAAATACTTCTAGAGATTTAATTTATCCTAATTGGTTTGAGGGTAATTGGCTTGTTACTTCTCAAGATTTAGAAGATGAGTCTCAAGCACCAGTGATTTACAGAGTAAATTTTTTCAAAAATAATTTAAATGAAGTTATTGGTAATCGATCTAAAAATTCTGAGTCAATTGGTAAAGCGATATTTGGTGATACTTTGATTAAAGTTGTTAATGATCCTAAATCAATTAACAAACAAATTACTTATTTAAAAGATGATCTATATATAGATTCAAGGATCACAGGAAGAAATCAAATTCAAGATGATGATATGTTTTTTGCTGACGAATTAGTTATTCAAACTCTTCATAAACGAGGAGCATCTAGGGTTAATCAGGTCGAGACAATTAGCAAATTTCAAAAATGTAATCGTCATAATTCCAATTCAGAGAATACTTTAAAACCTAATATCTGCGGTTTTCAATATATTGCTACATACGGTTCAAAAGTTGGAGATCCCTTAGTGCATGCAATTAAAACTAGTAAATTTAAATTATCGTTTGAATTTATTGAGAATTAGCACTAAAAAGATATTCTTCTATGTTGTTTCTCCAAATAAATATATTTTCTAAATAAGGATTATTTATGTATTCTTGACAACCTTCCCCTGAAAGAATTGGTCCCGATGATTTTGGAAATTTAAGAAGAGATAATTGTGCAGCAATTGCAATATCAGCTATTGATAAATTATCACCTATTAAATATTTTTTATTAATTAGGGCTTTAGATAAAGCCTCTAATATTTTTTGCAGTTCTAAATTGTCTTTGGTAGAAAAAACTACATTAGAAATTTTACTAAGATTTTTAAAAGGTAATTTATCAACTAAACCTTTTACTGAAGATGGTATTTCGTCTGGAAGTAAAGCAGTTCGTAGTTGTGGATTCTCTATTGCTGATTTAATCAGAGCTTTTCTACAAGTTGAAGCCATAGTAGTGTCAGCCCAATCTTCTATTAATTTGCATTGTGCAAACAATAAAGGATCTTCTGGAAAAAGTGGATTATTATCATTTTTTTTATTTATATATTCGCAAATAATTGTAGAGTCACTAATAATTTGATCATTATCATCAACAATTATTGGGACTTGTTTTTGACCTGATATCTTAAAGATTTCAAATTGACCTAAGCCTGGCGTAACTTCTTCAACTCTATATTGCAATTTCTTAGCGTGAAGAGCCATTCTTGTCTTTAAGCAAAAAGCGCTATGTCTAAATTGATATAATGTAATCATGCTGTTTAATGTTTGTTAAAACTTAGCTAAAAAAGTAATCAAATTGTGGAGCTAATGGGCCAATTTTTCTCTAATGTTGCAAGATATCCTAAGTATTTAATTTCTATTATTGCTGGAGGATTAGTTGCATTACTAGAACCTTTATTTAAAAATAGATCAAATCCATTAACATTGGTTGGTTTAATTTCTTCAGTAATAAGTGCCTTCATAACATTATATTTCGTACTAAAAGCAATGACTAATCCAATCAACTTATAACAATAATGCCTAATAATTATCGGATTGCAAAAGTTTCTTCTTTGTTGAAAAAAGAGGTAACTCTTATTTTGCAGAATGATTTGGAAAATGATCTATTAAGGAGTAATTTTATTAATATTTCAAAAATAGATTTATCAGGAGATTTGCAATTTTGCAAGATTTATATAACTTCAACTGCTGAAGAAGCAATAAGAAAAGAAATTGTTGAAGAATTAAATCTTGCTAAGAGCTATATCAGGCATACTTTAGGTCAAAGAATAGAGATGAGAAGAGTACCAGAAATGACTTTTAAAGACGATACAGTATTAGAAAAAGGATTGTCAGTACTCAAGCTCCTTGCGGAATTAAAAAATAAAAAACATAATCAAGATTCAAAAGTTGAGGGAAATAATAAAAATGTCTGAGCTCTCTTTGAATCAAAAAAATATAATTATTACTCGATCAAAAGATAAGATATCTGATATAAAAAAGTTATTCACTAATAAAGGAGCTCAAATATTTGATTTTCCAGCAATTGATGTTGGATATCCCGATGATTTAAATCCTCTTGATGATGCCTTAAGCGAAATTAACGATTTTCACTGGATTATTTTTACCAGTAGTAATGGAATACAATTTGTAGATGAGAGATTAAGGAATTTAAATACTTCATTAAAAGAATGTTCGAAGAAAATAAAAATTGCTGTAGTAGGGGAGAAAACTTCCTTAACTCTAAGCGATTTAGGTATTGAGGCTGATTTCGTCCCCCCAGAATTTGTAGCAGAAAGTTTAATTGAAAATTTTCCGGTATCAGGATATGGACTCAGAGTTTTTTTGCCAAGAGTTCAAACAGGAGGAAGAAATTTCATAGCTGATGAATTCAGGAATTCTGGTTCGCGTGTTGTAGAGGTTCCAGCCTATGAAACAAGATGTCCGGATTCAATTCCTGTAGAAACAATAAATGCCATCTCTAACAGAAAAATTGATGCAATGGTTTTTTCAAGTGGTAAAACAGTATCAAATTCTTCTTTCTTGCTTGAAAAAGAATTTGGGGAAGAATGGTTAACCTATCTAGAAAATGCAAAATTATTAACTATTGGACCTCAAACTTCAAAAATATGTGAAAAAACTTTTGGCAGAGTTGATAGAGAGGCGGTTAAGTACACTTTTGAAGGATTATTAGATGCTGCAATTGATATTTTTAATTAGTTAATTCATTTTTGTAATTTTTTTCTACTAAATCTCGAAATCTATCAATATTTGCTTGTAATTCATTAGTTACCATTTTACCCAGAATTTTTTCTTCCATAAATCGAGCAATCATTCTAGGTAATTCATAGGTAACAGCTAAGTTTACTGATGTTAATTGGTCTCCTTTTGACTCAAAAATAACAGAACCTTGAGTTGGTAATCCTCCTATAGATTTCCATTTTAATTTATTTTTCTCAATCCTTTCTGTTATTTGCGCCTTCCATTTAAATTTGAATCCATTAGCAGATAAAGTCCATTCAGTCAGATCAGGTAAAGTTGATGTCTCTTGATCAATTGTTTTTACGGATTCAATCCAGCTCATCCACAGAGACATGGAATCCAAATCACTCCAAGTGTTCCAAACGTTATCTAATGGCGCATTTACAATTGTAATTACGTCATGTTTAAGCCAAGTACCCATAGTTAGCTGACCGCTAGATTCTTTGCTAATTCGGCTTTCTTATCTAAAATTGCTGCTGCTGCAAGATGACCGCTCATAGTAGCCCCCTCCATTGAATCTATATAGTCTTGTTTTGTATAACTACCTGCCATAAAGAAATTTGATATTGAAGTCTTTTGATCAGGTCTATATGAGTCCATACCTGGCGATTCTCTATAAAGTGATTGTGGAACTTGTACTACATTACTCCAAAGTAATTTTAGATTTTTTGAAGAAGGAAATAGACGACGCACTTCAGAATCAATTTCTTTAGTGATTCTTTCTGTTGATCTACCCATCCAACGATCTCCAGGAGTCAAAACACATTGGAGTAAAGATCCCATTCCTTCCTTTCTATAATCTACGGGACTTGCTAAAGCTAAATCTGCGAAACAACTGAAAGATGCATCTGCTGAATATAAAAGATTATCTAAACCTGTAGGGTTTTGACTTTTGTTATCATTATTTAATTCAGTAACCCATCCATCATATCTTAATTGAATTGTTGCTACTGCAACAGCTCTGAGTTTTTTTAAACCCTCAAACTCTTTAAATTGATACCATTCTTTAGGAACTATTTTTTTAATTCCAGGGACATCACAAGCAGCGAGAAATGTATCAGCAAATATAGCCTTAGGGCCTTCAGGAGTGGATATTTTAAGTTGCGTGACCGAGTAGGAGGAAGATTCTTTTTCAAAAATAATTTCGTCCACCTTATGATTTAAGTGGATTTTGCATCCTTTTTTTGTGATGTAATCAACGATAGGTTTTGTTAGCCATTTATGAGGGGATCCTTTTAAAAGATTAAGTTTAGAGGCTTCAGTCTTAGATGCAAACATCATAAAAATAGTTAACATGCATCTTGCCGATATATCTTGACAATTTATGAAACCTAATGCGTATGCAATTGGATCCCACATCCTTTCAAGACTTCTTAAGCTTCCGCCATGATTTAAAAACCATTCTTTAAAGCTTATTTTATCCAAGTCTCTTATTATGCTCATTGCACCCTCGTAATCTACTAATCCTCTAACTATCGGACTGGTTCCCAAAGCTAATGCATTTCTTAACTTATCTACCCAAGTCAATTGTTCTGTAGTGAAAAAAGCCTTTAGACCGTTAAAAGGAGCTCCTAAGGCAAATCTAAAATCCAAAGATTTTAAATCGCCACCGTTATTTATAAATAGATGAGTATGTTCTTTCGGAAGCAAATTATCTAATGCTCCAACTTTTTTCATGAGTTTAAATAGATTTGCATAGTTATAAAAAAATACATGTAATCCCATTTCTATGTGGTTACCATCTTTATCTTCCCAACTTCCAACTTTTCCACCCCAGAATGATCTGCTTTCGTAAATCTCTACTTCGTGACCTTCATCAACTAGATTAACTGCTGCTGTTAAACCCGCTAACCCAGAACCTACTATTGCTATTTTCACTTTTTTATTAGAATTATAACAAATCAACTTTGTATATCGTTTGAAATATGCATGATGTGTCTATATTTTTTATAGTATAATTACACGTTTATATGTATTTATGGAAAATATAAAAATAGAAGAAAAAATAAAGACCTCAGATGATGGTAATGGAATTTTAATAACCAATGATGCCATAGAGCAAATATCTTCTTTATTGCAGAATCAGACTGATAAGAAAGCTCTAAGAGTTGGGGTAAGATCCGGAGGATGCAGTGGTATGAGTTATACGATGGATTTTATTGGTGGAGATGAAATAAATGCAGATGATAAAGTATATGATTATTCATTAAGTTCCGAACAAACCTTTAAAGTAATATGCGACCCAAAAAGTCTTCTGTATATTTACGGCATGCAACTAGATTTCAGTAAAGATTTAATTGGTGGAGGTTTTAATTTCGTTAATCCTAATGCTTCACAAACTTGTGGCTGCGGAAGCTCTTTTGCAGTTTAGAAAAAAAATATATGACAGATGACCTTAATCCAATTGAAACCGATTTCAATGCTGCTTTATCTAGATATCAAGATGGCCAAGAGTTAATACCAATTGCACAAGATTTTCAAAAAATCATTCAACAAATACCCAACCACTTTGCTGCTTGGACTTGTCTATCTTGGTTACAGCTTCTATTAAAGAATAATGAAGAAGGATTAGCAGCAGCTAAAGAGGCGGTTCGCTTAAATCAGCAAGACCCGCAAGCAAGAATGAATTTGTCCTTAGCTCTTTTGGCTACAAATAATAAAGGTGTTAGAGAGCATGTTGAATTACTAAAAAAAATGGCAATGATGATGCCTGATGTAAAGAAAGAGTTAAAAGATTCAGTTAAAGACGGATTTAATAGATATCCAAACTGGCCAGAATTAACCAAAATTAATAAATGGTTAGAATTTTAAATTGTCCAGAATTTTAATATTAAGTAATGGACATGGAGAAGATTTATCTGGTAGTTTATTAGCCAAATATTTTGTAAAGAAAGGCGATCTTGTAGATGCACTACCTATTGTAGGTGATGGTGAAAATTATAAAAAAGTAAATATAAGAATTATGGGTAAAACCAAAAAATTTAGAACTGGTGGTATTGGTTATAATTCTTTTAAGGGCAGAATATTTGAAATATTTGGAGGACAAATAATTTACTTTTTTAAAAAATTATATTTGTCTTATAAATTAAGAAATAAATATGATTTTTATTTAGTAATTGGAGATATAGTTCCTGTTTTTTTTGCATGGTTTGCAAAAAAAGATTTTTTTACATATTTAGTAGCATATTCTAGTCACTATGAGGGAACATTGAAATTACCTTGGCCCTGTAATTTTTTTTTAATCTCAAAATATGCAAAAAAAATATATGCTAGGGATTTTCTAACAGCAGATGATTTAACTCAACAATTAAGAAAAAAAGTATCTTTTTTAGGTAATCCATTTATGGATAAATTTTCTTTTTTTGAAAATAAATCGAAAATCGTCCCTTTTAATATTGGGTTATTTCCTGGAAGTAGATTTCCTGAACTTTTAGATAATTTGAAATTGATTTTAGAAGTTTTAGAGACAATGTCTAAGTTGAAATATTTTGAGAATATCGCATTCAAGTTTGCAATAGTAAAAGCTCTTTCTATAGAAGAAATTAGGCAGATACTAAATCAAAGAAAATGGATTTATATAGAAAAAAAAGGAAAAAATGATGGTCTAGAATTTACATATGGATTTATTACGATTAATTTGAACTGGAATCTGTTTGAAGAAATATTATTTAAAAGTAATTTCGTAATAAGTATGGCTGGAACTGCATCAGAGCAAGCAATCGGTTTAGCAAAGCCAGTTATTCAAATTGAAGGGAACGGTCCGCAATTTACAAAATCTTTTGCAGAAGCTCAAAGACGATTACTTGGTAGATATGTTTTTTGTTCTACAAATTATATGAATAAGAAAGATCAAATAAATCAGACAATAAATCTAATCCTTAAAGTTATTTATCTGATAAAGCTAGACAAAAAGTTTTTGATTTCTTGTCTTGATAATGCAAATCTAAGAATCGGAGAGAGTAATTCATGTCTTAAGATAATTAATGATATAAAAGGGTTTCATTAAAAATGACTAAGGAGAAATCTGAATCAAAGTTGAAAGTGATTATTGATAACTTTTTATTGATAAATTTATTCGTTGTTATTTTTTTTGCAATATTTTTTATTTTTGCAGTAATTATGCAAATTAATGGAGTATTTATTTTCCTTGATATTTTTCAGAATCTTTGGAATCCACTCATCACACCTTTAATCACTATTCTAATTATTAGTGCGGTAGTTAATGGAATTAATTCTTGGTGGAGGCGTAAATGGCTTTCTCAAGAAGAGGATATTTAAATTTATATATTTTTTCTTGTAATTTAATACTGATTACTTTTTGGCCCTCTAGTACTAATTTTGCCCCATCACCTAATAATAATTTCAGTATAGTTCCTGGCACTGGGAGTAGATCAGGTCTTTTGAGGCATCTACCTAAAGTTTTGGAGAAATACTTCATTAATACTGGCTCCGGTGCAACAGCGTTATATACCCCAGAAAATTGTTTATCTACTAATGCTTTAATTATTAATCCACATAAATCACTTCTATGAATCCAACTCATCCATTGATTCCCATCTCCGATTGGACCTCCCAGTCCAATTTTAAATACTGGAAGCATTTTTCCTAGTGCTCCTCCTTCTGCTTCTAAGACTATTCCGATTCTGAAAATTACTAATCTTGAGAAAAATGGTTTTCCGTTCGCAACTTCCTCCCATTTATTGCAAAGGTTAGCTAAAAAATCGTTACCACTCTGACTATTTTCATTGAACTCTTGAGTTAAACTTGTTCCATAAAAACCTATTGCCGAACCATTTATTATGACTTTAGGATTGATTCTGGATTTTTTAAGGGTTTCCATCAAAAACTTAGTTGAATTAATCCTGCTTTTTTCAATCTCTTCTTTTTGAATAGAAGTCCACTTTTTATCTGCTATTGGTTCACCAATTAAATTAATTATCCCATCAGAATCTTTTAAATTAATTAATAGATTTTTATTGCTCCAGTTTTGTTTTTTTGAAAGATCTATTTTAAGAAATTTAAATTTATCTAGCGGAATATTTATCTTCAAATTATTAATATTTTTTCTACTGATAATGCAAAGTTCGTGGCCTTCTTTGAGTAAAGCTGGGACTAACTCTTTCCCCACAAAACCCGTACATCCAAGGAGTAGCAGACGCATATTTTTAATTATGTAATAGATCTAGACTATTAAAATTTTGTATCGATTGTAATTATTATGATGTAATCAATTTAAAAAAAAATTAATGAAAAAAGTTTTTGTATAATAAATTTAGAAATCTAAATGAATTAATAAATCTCATCATGACTGAGTCGATACCCAAGAAGCCTCTTAAGAAAGGAAGCTTAGTCTTTATAGATAAAAGTATTTATGACAATAGTGTCGAAGCATTAGCTAGTGATCAAGATTTACCTAGTTATATATTTGAAGGCCCTGGGGAAATTCTAAGTATTAAAGAAGAATATGCTCAAGTAAGGTGGCGTCGGCCAGTGCCAGATGTTTGGTTTAAATTAGACCAAATCAAAGAATATATAGTTGCAGAATAGTTATTCAGAAAATTATAGATTTTTTATCATAAGCCATTTTTGATTGGATTCTTTTTGCTTCTTTCATCATTTCTTTACCATCAAATAAATAATCATCAACATATCCTTGTGTGTACTTATCCAGTTCCGATAAAGCATCCTTAACCTGAGAAAAACAATGATAAAGATCTAAACCTAAAGAGGATATTGAATTCGGCACAGATATTGACTTATAAAGTTTATCAACTTTTTCAATTTTTCTTTGGGAAACAGTAATGTAACTGCAAAAATTATCCATCAATTCTTCATCATATGGATCAGCAGATAGTTCTTTTATTTCTTGACTCAAAGGTTTGATTATTTGGCTAATAAATCTATTGGTAGGAGTATAAATATTTTTTATCCAATTTTTAACTTCATTATCTTTTATTGTAGAACTATATTTTGTTGTATTAACTTTCTCTTCCCAATTTTCATTTCTGAAATTAGATGATTGTTTTAATGAAAATAAGTTTTTATCATATTGTTCTTTTTTAAAAGGATCATTAAGAGTCTCCCATGCATCTTGTATTGCAAGAAACCTATCTTTTTCGCCTCCTGCATCGGGGTGATGTTGTTTAACTAAGCGACGATAAGAAGATTTAATTTCACCTTGAGTTGCATTTTCTTTTACCTCTAATTCTTTATAAAGATTTTTGATCATATCTAATACCTTTGCCTATAGATAACCGTCTTCTCTAGCTTTAATTACAGTGTTTGATTCAAACATTGCTGTAGATAAATATCTTTCACCAAAACTCGGAAGAATCACTATTAATCTTTGATTAATAAGCTCTTCCCTTTGACCTATTTTGATTGTTGCAGCCAATGCAGCTCCGCTACTAATTCCTGATAACAGACCCTCTAATCGAGCTAATAACCTTCCATAATAAAATGCTTCGTCATCATCTATCTTGAAAATTTCATCTATTAATTTAGTATCAAGTACCTTAGGAACGAAGCCTGCACCAATCCCTTGTATAGAATGAGAACCTGCTTTTTCTCCTGAAATTACAGCGCTTTTTGCGGGTTCAACAGCATATATTTTGCAATTTGGATTAACTTTTTTTAAAAATCGAGAACATCCAGTTATAGTTCCACCAGTGCCAACTCCAGTAACTAATCCATCAATATTGTGATTTGATTGATCCCAAATTTCTTTAGCTGTTGTCCTTTCATGAATTTCTGGATTTGCGAGATTTTCAAACTGATTAAACTGAAAGCTATTGGTAATACTCGAAGATAATTCACTTGCCAAATCTAATGCTCCTTTCATTCCTTCTTTGCCTGGAGTGAGTTGTAATTCTGCTCCATATGCTCTTAGCATTGCCCTTCTCTCAATACTCATGGTATCTGGCATAGTTAATATCAATTTATAGCCTTTAGCTGCTGCAACCATTGCTAATGCTATTCCAGTATTTCCACTTGTTGCTTCAATTAAGGTTGTTTCCCCGGGTAATATCAAACCATCTTTTTCGGCTGAATTTAACATCGAATAAGCGATACGATCTTTCACAGACGCTGATGGATTAAAACTTTCAAGTTTCGCTATTATTTCTGGATAACACTGACAGTATTTTTTTATACGATCTAATTTTACTAATGGTGTATTGCCAACTAAAGAAGTAATATCAGCTGCTATTTCCATAGAAAAAAATATTTACAAAATTAAATTTGTTCATTACTATATTAATTGCATTTATATGTCTTTTATGAAAAATTTTTAAATTGAACTTAATTTCAAAACAACTTCTTAGAAAAGATTGTTCTATAGTTTGTTTATAATACAAAATTTACAACTCTTTTATGTATTCTCTTGAAATAAGTCTTAGATATTCCCCCTTTCCACTTTCAATTCAGAAGAAAGAGTATGAGGATATTAAAAGAATCTATGATGAAATCAAAGGTTTTATGAATAGTAATAACCAAAATTCCTCTTTGATCGAGTTAAGTTGTGAAAAAGTTCAGGATAAATTGATAACTGTTCTTGCTAAAGAGGTTATTTCTGTTCAGATTTATGAAAAATCTGCAGTAGCTGGTGGATCAAAAAGGCCTGGATTTTCCTTAGATATTTAAAATGATCCAGATCGAGGATACTTTTCAAAATGAAGTACCTAATTTAACTTTCAAAGATGTGAGTTTTTCATGGCCAGGAAAAAATGAGCATGTAATAAATAATTGTAATTTTTCTATTAATAAAACTGGGTTGTGGATGATCGTTGGCAAAAATGGAAGCGGAAAGAGTACCTTGCTGAAGTTAATTAATGGACTTCTAATACCGAGCAGTGGAGTTATACATAATTTGGCGAATATTGGGATGGTTTTTCAAAATCCTGATCATCAAATATTAATGCCAAACTGTAGGAGTGAACTTCTTCTGAATATAAATCACAAATTAAGTAGAAAAGATATTACTAGTAAAATTAATAATGCACTAAATAAGGTTGGATTAGCTGGATTTGATAAAAGGTCGATTCATACATTAAGTGGCGGTCAGAAACAACGTTTAACTATTGCTTCTTCCTTGATAAGTGATAAGAATTTTATTCTTATGGACGAGCCCACAGCGCTATTAGATAGTACTAGTCAATTAGCAGTTTTAGAAATAATTAAGGGCCTTACAAATAATAAAAAAAATCCATTTACTGCTTTATGGATTACTCATCGTTTAGAGGAATTGAGTTATGCAGATGCAGTTGCAGAGATGAAGAATGGAAATTTATCAGATTGGAAGGAACCATTAAACTTTCAATATAATTAGGCTGTACCCCTTGTCATAGGGTACATATAAGAGTTAGATTTTTATATATTCCTCGGTAGCTCAGCGGTAGAGCGATCGACTGTTAATCGATTGGTCGCAGGTTCGAATCCCGCCCGGGGAGTTCAATAAACGTCAAGAGACTTCAAGTAACGTCATGCAATGTCATGCTACTTGGGGTCTTTTTTAATCTACATAATTTGTTAGTATCTTTTTTCTCATATATTTATATTCTTCTTCATCAATTGTTCCTTTCTTAAGTAAATCTTCAACTTCATTAAGTCTGTCTTGCAATGTCATCGGCAACTTCTTTTTTCTTGATGGACTCAGATAGAAAATTAATAATATAATTCCTCCAATAAAAGGAACAAAACTGATAAGAATCCACCACGGGTTTTTGGCGGCATCTCTCAGACGACGAACTTGAAGAGAAATACTTGGGATTGAAGAAACTAGTGAAAAAGCATAAATTGGCATCAAAATATATGGTCCTATATCCCTGCCATCTGCATACCTATAAGGATTCCCAAATATCCAATAAATATCTTTAAAAAGACAAATTCCAATTATGACTGATAGACCTAAGTGTAATAAAAACCATGCTTGTATGATCCAAAAATCCCCTCTTTTTGTAATACCTTTAAAATCTAAAGATCTTTTCCAAAATTCTTTAAAAAAATCTATTTTGTAGGAATTATCAAATGATATTGAAATAAAACCAATGACATAGAAAAAAATAAAAATTACTGTAAGCATATATTGTTCTTTAAATATTCGATATCATTTTAAGTCAATTATTTTTTAAAGCACATTACCAATCACTTCTTTTGCCATCTATCCATTGATCAATTTGATATTTAAGAAATCCAATTCTTTGAGTGGATAGTTTATGTTTTGGCGGAAATGTTCCTTTTTCAACTGCACGATTGATAGTTGAAACAGAAATTCCAATTAGATTTGATACTTCTTTGATGCTCAAAAAATGACGATTTTGATAGTCCATAATGCGAATAAAATGTGTGGCATTTATGTGGCATTTATTGGATTTTTCCGATTTTCTTACTTCAGAAGCAGTCAGAGTACTTCAAATCGCCTCTTTAAGACTCTCGCCCGGGGAGTTCCTTAACAAAATCAAGAACAATCAAGAGACCCCATAAGTCTCTTTTTTTTGTGACTATAACTGGAGTTAGAGGAAAATAGATATTCAGCACATTCCAATAATAACAATGAGTTTTGACTTTAAAAACTATGATTTTTTGAAAATAGTTAGTGTAAAGTTAGTGTAATTCTAAAAAATAGTTAGTGTAATTTCAGAGATATTAATTTACGTATTTATATCAATTTTTGCAATCATTTTTAAATAATTCTGCCGACTCTTCACATCCTAGTTCTGCTGCTTTCTTCAAATCTTCACAAGCACCTTTCCTATCTTCTCTTTTCCTTGCATACACTGTTAAAGAAACTTGATTTACAGAGAATCAATCTTTTTTATATGTTGCAACTACTTTTGTATAATCAAATGTAATTTCTTTCTTATCAAGAGCATTTTTATGTTTTGATTCAATTTCTTTCCCGATTTTAATATCTTCATTTGAACCTATTTTGTCTCCTAACTTTTGTCTAGATTCACCCCGTTTTTGATAAGAAATATAATGTTTAGGATTTATATCTATCGCTTTATTGCAATCATCTAAAGCGCCTTGATAATCGCACAAACCATATTTAGCAGATCCTCGAAGATAATAAGCACTTGCATAGTTAGAATCAATTTCTATTGCTTTACTAAAGTCATCCATTGCTCCTATATATTCAAAACTCATTAATTTGCCAAGTCCTCTGTTGCTATAAGAATAAGCATCTTTAAGCGTTATATATAATTCAGGACATGTCTTAACTTGGAAAGACTTATTTTGCTCATATTGTTCCTTTAAAATACAAACTGCTTCTGAACGATTTTTTTGTGAGTCAGAATCATTAGGATCAATTTCTATTGCTTTAGAGAAGTCATCAATAGCACCTTGTATATCTTTTGACATTGCTTTTGCCATTCCTCTATGACTATAAACAGGAGCAATATTAGGATCAATTTCTATTGCTTTAGAGAAGTCATCAATAGCACCTTTTAAGTCTTTTAAAATACCTTTGGAAATTCCTCTATTGATATAAATATCAGGGAAAATATCAGGACACTTTTTAGCAAGGTTAGGTTCCATTTCTATTGCTTTAGTAAAGTCATCTATCGACCCTTGTAAATCTTTTAAACCTTCTTTTATTAATCCTCTATCTACATAAACTTCAGCAATATTAGGATTTATTTCTATGCCTTTATTCAGATCATCGATAGAACCTTTTAAATCCTGCTGATACATCTTTACCTTTCCACGCATAATATAAGCGTTCCCACCTTTTTCTATATTAAAATTTGGATCTGCATCAATAACTGCACTAAATAAATTTTTTGCTGTGTCTAAATTAGAATCGATATAGATAATCCCCATAAAGAAGTAATTAAAAGAATTATTCATATTTATTTCTTGAGATTTATTAATATCATCGAATGCGCCCTTAGTATCATTAAGTAAATGCTTGCAAAATCCTCGATAAGAATAAGCATTTCCAAAACTTGAATTTAATTTAATTACTTTATTAAAATTATTTAATGCGTTTTCGAGATCATTATTCCAGAAGTTTTCAACACCAGCATTATAAAAATTGAGTTCTTCAATCTCAGACATAGTTTAATTTTTTAATTCTGATATATATCTAGTTCCTTTTTTTTCTAATGATTCCTAAACTTAAATCTATTAATTTATAAAATAGTTAGTGTAAAGTTAGTGTAATTTAGTAAATATTCAGAATTAGGGGTTCAAGAGTAGTCATACCAAGTCATTAGAGACTTGTTCGAAAATCGCCCGGGGAGTTCAATAAACATCAATAGACTTCAAGTAACTTCATGCAATGTCATGCTACTTGGGGTCTTTTTTAATCTATATTTTTGCTTAGGATTTGTTTCTCATGTATTTATATTCCTCTTCATCAATAGTGCCTTTTTTAAGTAAGTCTTCTACTTCAGAAAGTCTGTCTTGCAATGTCATAGGTAATTTTTTTGTTCTTGATGGACTCAGATAGAAAATTAATAATACAATTCCTCCAATAAAAGGAACAAAACTGATAAGAATCCACCACGGGTTTTTGGCGGCATCCCTTAAACGTCGCAATTGAATAGAGATACTTGGGATAAAAGTTATTATCGAAAAACCAATAAATAAATTTTAAAAATTTGAATAAACCACAATACATCAAAAAACCGATCTATCTGTGCACCACCAAAAGAAAAAATCCTATCTGACTAAAACATTCATTAACTACAGCAATGTTAATGATTAATATCAATAGATAGACATACTGCAATAAAAAAAACTTGAGTAATCCAGAAACCCTTTCGTTTTGTAGTACCTCTAAAGTCAAAAGAACTTTTCCAGAATTGCCTGTAATGAATAAAATATTTTTTTTGAATTTATTGCATTTCTTGGGTCTCTTGAATTGCTATACAAGCAAAGTAGATTCCTGGGATAAAAATCAAAATTATTATAAATATAATTTCTACTAAAAAAAATCGTTCATTCCCTTTTTATTTTTATTTTTTATAAAAAGTCAATTTATAAAATCACTTTACCAAGAATTTATTTTCCCATCTATCCACTGATCAATTTGATATTTAAGAAAATCAATTCTCTGAGCAGATAATTTGTGTTTTGGAGGGAATGTACCTTTTTCTACTTGGCGATTGATAGTTGAAACAGATATTCCAATTAAGTTTGATACCTATTTAATAGTTAAAAAGGGACGATTTTCTTGATTGATCATGGTGGGAATATGGTGGGAATATTCCTGAAATTCATGACTTTTTATATCAATTTAAGTCAGGCACTATTAGGAAAGGTCTACCCGACTTTCGCCCGGGGATTTTTATAACTACTTAAGTAAAAGGTATAGAGTTCTTCAGGTCTCTTTTTTATTGAAAATATAACTACCTAATAGGGAAAAAATTTAAAAAGCTGCTCATAAACAACTTCAAAATAGTTAATCATCCCACATGTCTTGTTTACTCTTTTCGATATTATTTTTCTCAAGCAACTCTAATCTATGATCTTTCGAATCTTCTTCAAAATTTTGTAAGTTTTCGATATTTGCATATTTTTGTTGAACATCTAAAATTACAATGTCAAATTGATCCCCATAAAATTTAGACATTTCCATCCATGCTTCCATTTCTTCTTCTTTTCCAATTGTGTCGTTTATCTGATGGCTAACTATTTCTAAAACAAATTCTTTCAACTCTTTATGACTCATACATTCAACTTTTTTTTGAACGTAAAGTTCTTTTAGATGTTGTAACTGCTTTTTAGATAAATCTGTATAAGTAATAGAATTTTTTTTCATTAATATTCAGTTTGTTTTCATAATAAAATTAACCATTAGCATCTTAAAAATGATTTTAAGTCACTAAACATATACACATTATTTTATGAATAAAAATTCATTATGAAAACAAAGATTTCAATTAGAAAGTTAATAATCACCTTTTTTAATAATCTCATAGATATTTATATCTCATATTCTGATTAGATTTAACTTGCCACTAATTAATGAATTTATATTAAATTATTAAGTAATTATTAAGCAAATCGAAAGAATTTATAAAATTTATAATTTTTTTTAAGCTAATATTTCCTTCGAATCCTTTGAAGACATTAGTTTTTTTATTATAATTGCTTATATAAGTTTTTAAATTAAGTCTGCAATAAATGTAAATTATTGAGAGAATCATTATACAAAATCCCAATCTCAGTTTGATAATCTGTTAGATATGAACATTTCAATCCTTTTAATAGAAGATGATCGTGATATGCGTGAATTAGTATCTGGACATCTTGAGCATTCTGGTTTTGATGTTCAAAAAGCTGAAGATGGTATCAAAGGTCAAGCTTTAGCGCTTCAATATTCTCCAGACTTAATTCTTTTAGATTTAATGTTACCTAGTGTTGATGGTTTAACACTATGCCAAAGACTGAGAAGAGATGAAAGAACTTCAAATATTCCTATACTAATGATTACTGCTTTAGGTGGACTTAAAGATAAAGTGACTGGATTTAATTCAGGTGCTGATGATTACATCACAAAACCATTTGATTTAGAAGAACTAAGCGTTCGTATTAAAGCTTTATTGAGAAGAACTAATAGAGCACAATTGAATTCAACTAATCAACAAGAAATTTTAAATTATGGACCTCTGACTCTTGTCCCCGAAAGATTTGAAGCTATTTGGTTTGAATCTGCTGTGAGACTTACCCATTTAGAATTTGAGTTACTTCACTGTTTGCTACAAAGACATGGTCAAACAGTTTCTCCAGCACTGATTTTAAAAGAAGTATGGGGTTATGAACCTGACGATGATATTGAGACAATTAGAGTTCACGTTAGACACTTAAGAACAAAATTAGAACCAGATCCTCGCAAGCCAAAATATATAAAAACTGTTTATGGAGCAGGATACTGCTTAGAATTACCTGTCGGAGCTAAGGTTGATAATGGTATGCAAGAGTTTGCAGAATCTACAATTAAAACTTAATCAAAACATTAGTTGAGCAACTTTATAAATCTTCAATTGCTATTTTTAATAAAGTTACTTCCCAAGCTAGTCGTGGTTGTATAAAACCTTTCAGATATACTTTCAAATCTTCTAGTTTTTTGATTATTTTTCTGTTTTTAGTTTTTGCCCAATATTTTTGTTGTACAAAATTTATTAAAAACGTTTGTTGATCAATGTCTAGTTCTTCAGAGATTATTTTTGTGATTCTTAGTATTTCTAAATTATCACTTAATGGAAAGTCTAACTTTTCTTTAATTTCTTTTGGTAATTCTTTCCAAAGTTTTATATCTTTCAGTATTTTTCCTGGAGATCCATTTGCTGAATTAATAAAATCTTGTAAATCTATTTCTTCATAAATATCTAAGATTGAAGAATCTAAGTTATTTCTTATGAAAATATCAAGCTGTTTGTATGAAAAAGATTTAAATCTTATAAGTTGACATCTTGAGATAATAGTATCCAAAAGTAAGTTTAACCTAGAAGTTAAAAGAATAAATATACCGTTAGCTGGCTCCTCTAGTGTTTTTAAAAGACAATTAGATGCTGCTTCATTCAAAAGGTGAGCATCATCAATTAATACAATTTTAACTAGAGATTCAATAGATTTTTGACCTAGAAAAGTCTTTAAATTTCTAATTTGCTCTATTCTTATTGTTCCTTTATTATTTTTTAAAGGTTCAGCTTCTGAACGATTTATAAGATTACCTTTTAAAAAATATGTGGGCTCAATTAATAAAAAATCAGGGTGGTTATTATCTAAAAATTTTTTTTCAATATTGGAATTAGACGAATATTTATTGAAAATTTCTTTAATAAATTTAATAGCGGTTTGTTTTTTCCCTATACCTTCCGGACCATAGAATATATAACCGTTGGAAAATGCTTTTCTATTAAGTATGATTTCTAGATTTTCATTAACTTCTTTATTAATTAAAAGATTTTCAGTTTTAAGATCAATCATTATTTACTTGAGAAAACTTTTTTAGTAAGGTTTCTTTTATTTCATTAGAAATAGTATTAATATCTTGTGCAGCAGATATTGTTGTCCAATTTTTTTCTTTGGCGATCAACCTAAAACCTTCATTAACTTTTTTTAGAAATTCTATACCTTCAGATTCTATTCTATCTGGAATCAACTTTTCCCTTCGTAAAACACTCTCTTCTGCTGAAATTTCTAAAAAAATAGTTAGGTCTGGGTATTCTCCTTGACAAACAATAGATTCGATTTTTTTTATAATCTCCATATTTATATTCCTACCATAACCTTGATAAGCAATTGTAGAGTCACAAAATCTATCACTAAGTACCCAATCTTGGTTTTCTAAAGCAGGTGATATGGTTTTGGAAATATGTTCTGCTCTGTCGGCAGAATAAAGCAATAATTCAGCCAGTGAAGAAGGTTTATTATTTTTATTATTGTCAAGTATTAAATTTCTAATTTTTTTACCTAATAAGCTTCCTCCTGGTTCTTTAGTTTTTACTAATTTCGAATTTCCCCTCAAAAGACCACTAGTAGGGATCCATCTAGAAATTTCATCAATCTGGGTTGTCTTACCGCAACCATCAATTCCTTCGATAACAATAAATTTACCCCTCATTTATTCTAAAGATAAAGCATTTATTACAACGGTTATTGAACTCGTTGCCATCAATAATGCTGCGATTGATGGTGTAAGAAGAATGCCATATTTTGGAAATAGAATACCTGCAGCTATCGGAATTGCTATCAAGTTGTAGCCAAAAGCCCATAATAGATTTTGTTTAATTTTTCCTATTGTTCTTTTTGCAAGACTAAGTGCATAAGGTAATCCAGATAAATGATCTCCCATTAACACAACATCTGCATTTGCTTTCGCAATCTGAGTACCTGAACCAACTGCTATTCCTAAATCTGAAGCTGCCAAAGCAGGTGCATCATTTATCCCATCTCCAATCATGGCAATTTTATTGTTTTTCTTTAAATTTTCAATTATTTTTAATTTCATTTCTGGAAGGAGGTCCCATTTTATTTCAGACTCTGGACTATCTAATTTCTTTGCTAACTCAACTACAGTTTCCTTTCTATCTCCACTTAAAATTTTGATATTATAATTATCTTCTCTTAATTTTTGAAAAGAACTAATAGAATCTTCTCTTAATAAGTCACCTAATAAAATAAATCCGAGTAACTCATTATTGATACATACTCCAACAATAGAATGGGATTTGTTTTCTTCAGCTTTTAATATTTTGTTTGATTTACTGTCAATTATGACTCCTTTGCTTTTCAACCATTCAACACTTCCAATATTGATTAACCCATCAATTGACTGAAGTTCTCCTGAAATACCTCTACCTGATTCTGTATTGATGTTTTTGATTGTTAACAAGCTAAGATTTTGTTTTTTGGCTTCATTAACTAATGCGCTAGCTATGGGATGTCGGCTTTGACTTTCTAAACTTGCCGATATTTTTAATAGGAATAATTTATCATTAGTATTTAAATAATCGATTACAAAAGGTTTCCCTTTAGTCAATGTACCTGTTTTATCAAAAATAATATGGTTAATTTTTGATGCCATTTCTATTTTGTCTCCGCCTTTAAACAAAACGCCTTTTTTTGCAGCTTTACCTGAAGCAACAGTTATAACAGTAGGAGTAGCAAGGCCCAAAGCGCAAGGACAAGCTATTACTAAAACAGCAATTGAGAGTTGAATGGCTAGAGATAAAAAATTTTCAGCATTACTACCTAATGAATTATGTAAAGTATGGTTGGAAGTGGTTATCAATCCATGGTGATTGTTTATTAACAAATCGGGCCAAATTTGTTTTGCCCCTTTCCACCAGAAAAAGAAGCTTGAAGTTGCAATAAAGAGTACAAAGTATGTAAATTTCCCTGCAATTCGATCAGCGATTCTCTGTATAGGAGGTTTTTTAGATTGAACTGATTCAATAAGTTGAACTAGTTTTGCTAGAGAAGTTTCTTCACCTACTTCGGTAACCTTTAGTCTTAAAGTGGAATTTAAATTTAAAGACCCATTAAGTAAATGTTCACCTGAGTGAACATCTATAGGTTTAGATTCACCTGTAATATGGGAAACATCTACAGATGAATTTCCATTAATAACAATGCAATCAGCAGGTACACGATCTCCAGCTAATAATTGAATCTCATCTCCTATTTTTAAAGAATGTACTCTGACTGATTTGACCTTATTTGCTTCTATATAAATGTTTGCCATTTCTGGTTGGAGATCTAATAATTCTCCAATTGAAGAACCAGTTTGATACTTTGCTCTTTCTTCTAAAAAACGTCCAATGAGAATAAACCCCAATAACATCACTGGTTCATTAA
The DNA here is from genome assembly GCA_003211315.1 of Prochlorococcus sp. AG-670-O17. GTDB lineage: Bacteria > Cyanobacteriota > Cyanobacteriia > PCC-6307 > Cyanobiaceae > Prochlorococcus_A. The sequence goes on from QCTC01000001.1 coordinate 23,578, forward strand.
AAAAACAAGGAAAACCAGTAGAAGGAAATATTAATGATAATAGACTTGTTGTATAAGCACTAGTTACTCCCAGAGCTACCAAAGAATCCATATCTGGTCGATTCTTTATAAATGATTTAAATCCTTTGATTACAATTTCTCTTCCGGGAAAGAATAACGCTATTGTGGCCAGTGCAGCATGAAAGAATAAATTTCCTAATATTGGTAAATTTAAATAACCTCCTTCTGCTAAATGTCCTAACCCTGAAAACAATAAAAGTAAAAGTGCAAAATTAAGTTTTTTCCATTGATTAATCCATTTCTTTTTTTTTTCTAATTGAACTTTATTTACTTTTTTTGAAAAATCATTTATGTAAATCTTTGAAGGAAAACCACTTTGTTTCAGGTTTTCTAAAACCTTATCAATATTTGGAACAGTTTTATTAATTTCAAAATAGGCACTTTCAGTAAGTAAGTTAACAGAAACATTTTCGACCCCATCCGAATTTTTTAATATATTTTCTACTGTGTTAACACACCCCCCACATTTCATACCGGTAATATTTAATTGAATACTATTCATATTTTTACGATGAAAGCAAATTAATGCTTATTTTTATTAATTACTATAATAATAAATGTTATAGACTTTTTAAATAGTTGATGGTTTATTAACTAATTTAATTTTATTACACAAAAAAGTGCCTAACAATCAAAACAGAGACAATTTCATTGATAAAGCTTTTACTGTAATTGCTGAATCTATTGTAAAGATAATGCCTATTGCTGATAAAGAAAAAAAAGCTTACATATATTATAGAGATGGTTTAGCTGCACAAAATAATGGCGATTATTCTGAAGCTCTGAACTATTATGAAGAGAGTTTATTACTTGAAGAAAATAAAATTGATAGAGGAGAAACTTTAAAGAATATGGCAATAATTTATATGAGTAATGGAGAGGAAGATCGATCTATAGAAACTTATCAAAAGGCCTTAATTGAAAATCCAAAACAGCCATCTTGCCTTAAGAATATAGGCCTAATATATGAAAAAAGGGGAAGGAATGCTGAACAAAATGGTGATTTAGATCAAAGAGACATTTGGTTTGACAAGGCTGCCCAAGTTTGGTCTAAGGCAGTAAGACTTTATCCTGGTGGATACTTAGATATTGAAAATTGGTTAAAAACTTCTGGAAGGAGTTCAATTGATATTTATCTTTAGATTTGTATAGATCAATCTTTAAATGCATAGTTCATAGCCTCATTGATATTTGAAATTTCTTTAATCTGTATTAGTTTTTGAAACCTATCTTTAATTTCAGCAGTAGTTTTAGGTACTAAAATATTTTTAATACCAAGCCTAATCGACGCATCAATTCTGGCTTTAAGATTGCTTGCTTGCCTTACCTGACCGCTTAAACCTAATTCTCCAATAAACGCACAATTTATCAGAGGTGGAATATTTTTTAAGCTTGATAAGATTGATATTGCAACTCCTAAATCTGAAGATGGATCATTTATTTCAAAACCACCTCCTGTAGCTACATAACAGTCATATTCTGATAATTTAATCCCAACATGTTTTTCAATGACTGCTAATATCTGATGCAATCTGTTGATACTGATTCCAGTTGTTGTTCGTCTTGGATTATTGTAGAAAGTTTTATTTACTAAAGCCTGAATATCTATTGCAAATGATCTCGATCCTTCATTTGTAATAGTGGTTGTGACACCTGATATATTTTCTTTATTCGTAAATATTGAACTAGGATTAAGAACTTCTTTTAAACCATTTTCTAACATTTCGAAAATTCCAATTTCAAAAGTTGATCCAAACCTATTTTTTACACTTCTTAGTAACCTATGGGAGGCAATATTATCTCCTTCAAAATTCAGTACAACATCTACTAGATGTTCTAAAGTTTTTGGACCTGCAAGGGCTCCATCTTTCGTAACGTGGCCTATTATTAAAAGGGCTATATTATTTTCTTTCGCAAGATTCTGAAGTTCAGATGAACAAGACCTTACTTGGGAAACAGATCCTGGAGAACTTTCCATTTCATCATTATTAATAGCTTGGATGCTATCAATAATCGCAAAACCAGGTTTTACTTTTTTAATCTCTTCGATAATTAAAGATAAATTGGTTTCGGCGTAAATTTTTAAATCGAGGCTTTTTTGATTTAATCTTTCCCATCTGAGTTTCACTTGTTCTAATGATTCTTCTGCAGTGACATATAAAACTTTTTCATTAAGGGAAATATTCCCTGCGGATTGAAGCACTATTGTACTTTTACCAATTCCTGGTTCTCCCCCAAGTAAAACTATAGATCCCGGTACAATTCCACCTCCCAATACTCTGTCAAATTCTTTAAACCCGCTCGTAAATCTTGATATAGTATCTATTTGTATTTCGTTAAACAGCTTAGATTTTTTACTTTTATTAACATTGGTTTTTTTAGGTCTAGCGTTTTTTCTTTCTTCAACGATCGTATTCCATTCATTACAATTTACGCATCTGCCGAAGTATTGAGAAGTTTCAGATCCGCAATTTTGACAAATAAAAGTCGAAAATTTACTAGACATTATAGTTTTTGATTAGATTGAGGAACTGAGATGTTTTGGATTTTGCCCCTCTACAAGTTAGATTGGGTTAAAGATAAATTCTCTTACTGATTAGCTAATAGAAACAAATGGCTGTATCTAGTCAAACAAAAGAAACAATACTTGTCGCTGATGACGAGGCAAGCATTAGAAGAATTCTCGAAACTCGTCTATCAATGATTGGTTACAAAGTAGTAACTGCTTGTGATGGTAAAGAAGCATTAAAATTGTTCAAAGATTATGATCCTGACTTGGTTGTACTTGATGTAATGATGCCTAAATTAGATGGATATGGAGTTTGTCAAGAATTAAGAAAAGACTCAGATGTACCTATTGTCATGTTGACCGCATTAGGAGACGTTGCAGATAGAATTACAGGATTAGAATTAGGAGCTGATGATTATGTTGTTAAACCATTTAGTCCAAAAGAATTAGAAGCTAGGATTAGATGTGTATTAAGACGAATAGATAAAGAGCAACTTCCTGGAATGCCAAATTCAGGTTTAATTTTGGTTACGGACATTAAAATTGATACAAATCGAAGACAAGTTTTTAAAAGTGATGAAAGAATCAGGTTAACAGGCATGGAATTTAGTCTTTTAGAACTTTTAGTCAGTAGATCAGGAGAGCCATTTAGTCGAGGAGAGATTTTGAAAGAAGTTTGGGGTTACACACCTGAAAGACATGTAGATACAAGAGTAGTAGACGTGCATATATCCAGATTAAGATCAAAATTGGAAGCTGATCCTGCAAATCCTGAATTAATTCTTACAGCAAGAGGTACAGGATATCTTTTTCAGAGGATAGTTGATATATCTCCATTTGAAGGTAAATAAATGGAAAAAGATTTTTCTACTAAAAAGTCTAAAGCTATAAGAAGATTAGTTATTTGGTATAAAAAAAATTCTGCTGTGACTTCAATAGTTGATACTGCTGCTAATTCTGCTTTAACTGCAAGTAATGTTGCGGGTAACGTGGTCTCTAGTGCTGGTTCTGTTGTAAGTACTGCAGGTAATGTTGCAGGTAATGTTGCGGGCAATGTAGTCTCTAGTGCTGAATCGGTTGTTAACACTGCTAGTAGTGTAGTTTCAAGTGCTAGCTCAATTGCAAAGAATACATTGCAGCCATTAGTTTTTGACCCTTTAAAAAGGTTACAAAATAGCGATAATTTGATTAGTAAAGAAGAGGTATTAAATTCTGAGAGGATTTGGATCGCAGTTGATGGTATGGGGGGAGATTATGCACCTGTACCTATTTTGGAGGGATGTCTCGAAGCTATTAATAGATTTCCTATAAATATAAAGTTTGTAGGCAAAATTGAAAAAGTTAGATATGAAGCAGAAAAAGTCGGTCTAATAGATTTGTTAGAAAAAGAAATTGATAATAATCGTCTTGAATTGATAAATAGTGGTGATCCCATAGGGATGAATGAAGAAGCGACAGCAGTACGCAGAAGAAAAGATGCGAGTATAAATGTTGCTATGGATTTGATTAAAACTAATAAGGCAAAAGCTGTTTATTCCGCAGGTAACTCAGGGGCTCTTATGGCCTCTGCAATATTTAGGATAGGGAGATTGAAAGGTATCGAACGCCCTGCAATAGGAGCATTATTTCCAACTAGAGATCAAACTCGACCTGTATTAGTTCTTGATGTCGGAGCAAATACTGATTGCAAGCCATCTTATCTACATCAATTCGCACTTCTTGGTGATGTTTATGCCAAAGATGTTTTACAAATAGAAAAACCACGAATTGGCTTATTAAATATTGGAGAAGAAGAATGTAAAGGGAATGATTTATCTTTAAAAACATTTGAATTACTATCTAATGAAAAAAGTTTTAATTTTGGGGGTAATTGTGAAGGAAGAGATGTTTTATCTGGTGATTTTGATGTAGTAGTTTGCGATGGCTTTACAGGAAACATATTACTTAAATTTCTTGAGTCAGTTGGAGGAGTTCTATTAGATATTTTAAGATCCGAACTGCCTAGAGGAAGAAGGGGGAAGGTTGGTTCTGCATTTTTAAAAAGTAATTTACTAAGAATTAAGAAAAGGTTAGATCATGCTGAACATGGCGGAGCGTTGTTGCTTGGGGTAAATGGTATTTGTGTAATTGGCCATGGTAGTAGTAAGTCTTTATCTGTAGTAAGTGCTCTTCGTTTGGCTCATTCTGCTGTAAATCATAATGTTATGGAAAATTTAAATCAACTTCAAAAGCTTCAAGTTTTAAATTCTTAAAACATATTTTGTCAGATTTGTGTTTGACTTATATAAGTAATTAGATAACTCTTTTGGAAGGAATAAAATTAAATCAAATTGGAGTCTCATTTAAAGGTAGTGGAAGTTATGTGCCAAATCAAATCCTTACGAATCAGAAAATTAGTAAGAAAGTTGATACTAGTGATGAATGGATAAAATCTAGAACAGGTATCTCTCAGAGAAGAATTTCTGGATTATCAGAGAATGTTAGCGAGATGGGTTATAAGGCAGCATTAGGAGCAATTGAGATGGCTAAATGGGATATTGAAACAATTGATCTAATAATTTTAGCTACATCAACTCCAAATGATTTATTTGGTTCTGCTCCTGAAATTCAATCAAAACTGGGTGCAATTAATGCGGTTGCGTTTGATTTGACAGCTGCTTGCAGTGGTTTCTTATTTGCTGTAATAACAGCTAGTCAATTTTTAAAAGCAGGAAGTTATAAAAGAGCAGTAGTAATAGGCTCAGATCAACTTTCAAGTTATGTAGATTGGAATGACAGAAGAAGTTGTATCTTATTTGGAGATGGAGCGGGCGCAATAGCAGTTGAGGTAACAAATGAATTAGATAATTTAATTGGCTTTACTATGAGGACCGATGGCCAAAGAGGTGCTTTCTTAAATCTTCCATCTCAAAATAATCAAGATCTAATTATTGATGATATTAATTTTTCAAGTGGGGGTTTTTCTTCAATTGAGATGAATGGACAAGAAGTATATAAATTTGCAGTTAGAGAGGTACCATTAATTATTGATGATTTATTTCAAAAAACAAATTTTAATTCTGAGAAAATTAATTGGCTTTTATTACATCAAGCAAATCAAAGAATATTAGATTCTGTTGGAGACAGGTTAAATGTTTCGTCAGAAAAGATTCTCAGTAATCTAAGTAACTATGGAAACACTTCAGCGGCAACAATTCCTTTAATGCTAGATGAGGCTATAAGAAATAAGAAAATTAAAGAAAATGATATTATTGCCACAAGTGGTTTTGGCGCTGGGTTAAGTTGGGGTGCAGCCCTTATTCGATGGGGATAAAAAAGGTTTTATTATGACAGTCGCTTGGGTATTTCCTGGTCAGGGTTCACAAAAAACTGGGATGGCAAATAAAATTATAGATTTGCCATACGCAAAATATAGGTTTAATTATGCCTCTGAAGTATTTGAGAGGAATTTATTTGAAATTTGTGAACTAAATGCTGATAAAAAAAATCTATCTGATGATTTAAATAACACTAATAACACTCAGATTTGTCTTTTTCTCGTGGAATCAGTCTTATTAGACTCTTTAAAAGAAAATGGTTATAAACCAACCTATATTGCTGGTCATAGTTTAGGTGAAATTACTGCTTTATATTGTGCCGATGTCTTATCTTTTGAAGATTGTGTAAAACTTATAAAAGTTAGATCTGGATTAATGGCAGATGCCGCAAAGGGATCTATGGCAGCATTAATAAGTTTTGATAGAGATCAGTTAGATTTACTGATAGAAGAGATTGACGATCTTGTAATAGCGAATGACAATAGCTCTTCTCAAGTTGTTTTATCAGGCAGTGAAAAAGCTTTAGATAATATTTCAAAACGAATTAAGGCAAAAAGATTCCTTAAACTAAATGTTTCAGGTGCTTTTCATTCCCCATTTATGAAAAAACCATCATTTCAATTCTCAAAATATTTAGACGCTCTAGAATTTAATCAGCCTTCTATACCTGTTATAAGTAATTCTAATCCATCTCTATGTAATGATCCCAATGAGCTTAAGGTTAGGTTTAAAAATCAAATGTGTAATGGTGTTAAATGGCGTCAAACTATGGATTTAATGAAAGAAAATAGAATTCTTCAAATGGTAGAAATCGGCCCATCTAATGTCTTAGGCGGTCTAGCTAAAAGGCATTTTAAGGATGTAAAAATTTCTCAAGTTTCTTCTGGAGATCAAATTCAATACTAATTTTATGAAAAGATATTATTATCAAAAATTAATTTATAAATTAGTAAGCCAAGTAATTATTTTCCCGATTTATAAATTTATATTTAGAGGCAATTTAATTGGGAGAGAAAACATTCCTCAAAAAGGTTCTTTCATAATGGTATCTAATCACGGGTCTCTGCTTGATCCTCCTTTATTAGGTCATGCTATTGGTCGTAATATATCTTTTATGGCTAAGTCAGAACTTTTTAGAATCCCATTACTTGGTTTTATAATAAAATCCTGTGGAGCTTATCCCGTAAAGAGAGGCATAGTAGATAAAACAACTATTAAAATTGCATGTGAAAAACTATCAAACAATAATTGTATTGGTATTTTTATTGACGGGACTCGCCAAAAAGATGGTCGAGTAAATAAGCCAAAACAAGGAGCAGCTCTTCTATCTTTTAAAAATCAAAAAATGTTATTACCAGTTGCAATTATAAATTCAAATAGATTAGTTAGACTAAAGTTTTTTATTCCATTTTTCACAAAAATAGTTATTAAAGTTGGGAAACCGATTAATCCACCTGAAGGTGCATCAAAAAATGATTTAGGTAAAGTAACTCATTATTTGCAGGAAGCCATAAATAATATGCTTGAATAAATGGTCAGTTAATTGGGGATATTGGATATAGTGGCAAAGCTTTCTCCCAAGTATTATAACTTGAATTTTTATTAGATAAATTCAATAGTTCTTTTAAATCTTCAGTATCAGAATATTCTGCTTGATAAGAAGGCTCTATATTTTTTAATTCTTTAAAAATTTTAGGAAGAACTGTTTCTTTGATAGTAACTTTGTTATTTGGTTTTTCAGAAATGCAAATATCATATTTTCCTGCAATATATCCTCTTCTTTTTAATCTTTTGAAAATCCAAAATGAATTATTAATGTAATAGATATTATTTTGCGTAGCAATTCTTTTTGCCATCAATTCAAAAGAACTAAAACTATCTAATGAGCAATTTATTTGCTGAGCGAGAGTTCTTGCTAATACAATGATTTGTCTGGATGCATTAAAGTTTGATGGTCCTATACTTACAGATATTTTATTAATTCTTTTTAAATTTTCTTTTGTAATAAAATTTGTAAAATCAACAATTAAATTATTACATAAATCTTTCTCAAATTTTTTTGTAAAAAAGTTTTCGGAGTTGTTATTTTCTCTATAGGCGAAGCCAAAAGATTCATCAGTACTATGAATTGCTAAAGTTAATTTATTATGGTTTTTGAATTTGTAAGGCATTTACCTTTAAAGAGGTAACTCTAAACCTGGCATACATTTAGACCACTTACCAGCTTCTTCTGAAAAACTTGAACAAGATTGAACATCCCAATCAATTTTAAATTCCCCATTTAAATCTTTGATTATACTTACGTGAATGTAAGGTTTTTTTGGTTTAAAATTAGGAATATCACAAATGTGCTCAACACCATGATTTTTTTCAACATCATGATATGTCATACATTTATCAACTAATTTACAGTTAATACAAATGCACATTATCAAGAAAGAAAATCTTAAAGATCATATTCTCACTGATCATACACTAATTATTAATGAAATAGAAAGAAGTATAAAATTTTATAGATGGGATTTTATTTTATCTTCTTTACCTTCTGGATCTTATTTAGTAGGTGGATATATAAGAGATTTAATTTTAGGAAGATTAAATTCAGTAATTGATGTTGATATCGTAGTTCCAAAAAATGCTATTAATGTTGGTAAAAAAATTGCAGATAAATTTGAAGGCAAATTTATTATTCTTGATGAGGCAAGAGATGTAGTAAGAATTATTTTTAAACATATCTCAATTGATATCGCTTCTCAAATTTCTACTTCTATTGATATTGACTTATTAAGTCGAGATTTTTCAATTAATGCTGTTGCTTTTTCTTTTGAAGAAAAACTTCTGATTGATCCATCAAATGGAATTAAAGATCTACAGCTTGCTTTTTTGAGAACTAATGCGAAGCAGAACTTATTGGATGATCCATTAAGAATTTTAAGATGCTTACGTTTTGTTTCTGAATTAGATTTTGATGTTGATTTGAATTTAATAGATTTTATTAAAGCTTATAAAAATCGATTAAGACTTGTTTCTAATGAAAGAATTAATTATGAAATACAGCGAATAATAAGAGGGAAAAAAGCATCGCAGGCTATAATTTTAATAAATAAATTTAGAATTTTTGATTATATACAGTCAGAAAAAAATTTGATATTTTTTGATTTAGAAAAAATTAATTTTGAAGAATTTAATAAATTTGAAAAGGAAAAATTTTTACCCTTATTTTATCTTGTTCAAATTTTAGACGAATTTTCTTTGAAAAATTTAAAGTTTAGCAAATCTGAAATTTCAAAAATTAGGCTATTAAGAAAATGGAATCTCTTATTGAAGACACAAACTATTTATGAATTTAATGAGAGAGAAAGATTTGATTTACATCAAGAGTTAGAAACTTTTCTTCCATCTTTTATTCTTTTCTTGCCACAATCACTATATATAAATTGGCTCGCTAGATGGCGAGATAAAGATGATAAATTATTTCATCCGTCGAATTTGATAAAAGGAGAAGTTGTAAAAAAATATTTAAAAATCCAAGATGGACCTACCTTGGGGAAGGTTATTAATTATCTTTCTAGGGAACTTGCATATAATAGATTGGATAATTTTGATGAAGCTATATATAAAGGAAAGCAATGGATTCAACAAAATGCGCCAAAATGTGATTAAATACACATAGCTTAGTTTTGTTTAAAGTTCAGACTTCAAATTATTTTTTAAAAATTTATGAGCATTCGTATTTACATTGGCAATTTACCACAAGTATTTAATCCAAAAGAATTTGATAGTTATTTAAAATCAGTATCGGATTCTATTAGGTTTAAAGCTGTTTTAGATAAAGAGACAAAAGAGTGTAGAGGATTTGGTTTTGCTACAACAAATAATGAACAAAATGCAAATTTAATAATCGAAAAGCTTAACGGTTCTGAATTTAATGGCTCCAAATTGAGAGTTGAACTTTCAGAAAAGAAAGATTCTTCCTCACATAAGAGAAATAGTTTAGGCTCCAATAAAAATAAAAAGAGGAAAGATTTTAAGAAGATTGTTCATAGTGATGCACCTAATCTTGAAGCCCCAGATCCAAGATGGGCTGGCGAACTTTCTAAATTAAAAGATTTGTTAGCTAATCAGAAAGCCCCTGCTTAAGCTTAGCTATTTGATCCTTGAGATTAAATAGGAAATTGGTATTTCAAGCGCTTTAACTGAATTCTTTACAAAAGCTCTATTATTAAATACATCATAATCTAATCTTTCAATAGAATCTAATATTCCTCTATAAAGGCGTAAAGATGTCCAGACAGGCCATCTTGCATCTGCAGATAACCACTTAATGCCATCTTCAGATTTTTTGAACCAATCCCGAGCCCTTGTTAATTGAAAATTCATAAGCATCTTCCACTGATTATTTATCACTCCTTTTAATAATTCTTCTTCAGAATAATTAAATTTATTCATATCATCCTGAGGTAAATATATTCTACCTCTTTGCCTATCTTCACCAACATCTCTTAAGATGTTAGTAAGTTGATTTGCTATTCCTAGAGCTATTGCCGCTTCTGATGAGTCAGGTATGTTGCTCCAAGGGGCTGATGTATAGGCACTATCTATGCCCATCACATTCTGAGTCATTAATCCTACTGTCCCTGCTACGCGATAACAGTAAAGCTGTAGTTCAGAAAAACTTTTGTATCTAAATTTTTCAAGATCCATTCTTTGACCCTCAATCATATCTAAATATGGTTCTATATTTTGTGGAAATTTTTCTATTGTATCGAAAAGAACAGCATCTAAGTCTGATTGTATTTTTCCTTTGAAAACATTTTTTGTGTTTTCTTCCCATTCATTCAAGTTATCGGAAAGTTCCTCAGTTGTCTTGGTTGAAGCTTCAATGCTATCCATGATTTCATCAGTTCTCCGACACCAAACATAAATCGCCCAAATCGCTCTTCTTTTTTCGTAGGGTAATAAAAGTGTCCCTAAATAAAAAGTTTTAGCCCATTTTTGAGTTTCTTTTTGGCATATTTCATATGCTTTATTAAGTTGGGATAATGAATTTTTCAAAAAAGGTTTTATTCTTGAGGTTTAGTTTATTTTAGGTGTTTCTCGTGAAACATTATTTGACGTTTTGGAATATTCTTTGTTGATAGTTTCTGCGCATAATTTACCACTTAAAACAGCTCCCTCCATAGAAGCAAGATATTTTTGCATTGTATAATCCCCTGCTAAGAAAAAGTTTTTTATTGGAGATCTTTGACTAGGTCTGAATTCTTGGCATCCAGGTACTGCTTTATATACAGATCTTGGTGTTTTTACAACTTTATACTTTCTTAGTTTAGTTTTGTCATCCCCAATAAAATGAGTTGGAAATAACTTTTTGAGTTCTTCCATTGTTGCATCGACTATATCTTGATCACTTCTGTTAATCCATTCTTCTGCAGGAGCAAAAACTAATTCAAGCATTGATCTATTTGGATCCTCATATTCCTTACAGGTGATACTCATATCTGCATAAACACTCAGAAGCGGAGATCTACTAAATAACAAGTGATCAATATCCGTTAATTTCTTATCAAACCATAAATGGATATTAATTACAGGTACTCCAATTAAACCATCTAGTTTTGAGAAGGCATTTATACCTTTCCATTGGTCCGGGATTATTAGTTTAAATAGATCTACAGGCATTGCACTAACATAGGCATCTGCTGTAATCACTTTTTTCTTTTCATTTGAGTCAAGAGAGGCAATTGTAAAACTTTTTACAGTGCTATCCTCATTAAGATCTATTTTTCTTAGAGGACTATTCATATGAACCTCTCCCCCTCTCTCAGTTATATAATCAACCATTGGTTGGCAAAGTCTTTCTGGTGGAGCTCCATCAAGGAAAGCCATTTTTGAACCATTTTTTTCTTGTAAAAATCTATTAAGTGCTGTTAATAAAACTGTTGATGAGATTTCATCAGGTCCAATAAAATTAAGCGCTTTACTCATAGCAATAAATACTTCATCATTGACTCTCTCAGGAATATTGTGTTCTTTTAACCATTCTGTCCATGATTTTGCATCACATTTATCAAGATATTTTTGTCCTCTTAACATTGCAGGAACTAATCCTAAGCCAAATAAAATCTTTTCATTCCATGAAAGCATATCATTGTTACTGAGAATTGCTGTTACTCCATTTGCAGGAGCAGGTATGTCAGGGAAATCAAATCTACTATATGTGCCAGGCTCAGAAGGTTGATTGAAAATCATTGAATGACTTTTCCATTGAAGTCTGTCTTCTATATCTAATTCTTTGAAAAGTTGAAGCATATTTGGATAAGCACCAAAAAATATGTGTAAACCTGTCTCGTACCAATCTCCATCTTCGTCCTTCCAAGCAGCAACTTTACCGCCCAGTACATCTCTGGCTTCTAAAATAATGGGAATGTGACCATTATCAACAAGATATTTAGCGCAAGATAAACCTGCTAAACCTGCACCCGCAATTACAACACGCATTATAAAATCAAAAGAATAGTTAACACTTACTAAGAAGCTATCCTAAAGTTAAGACATAATTGTTTTTTTTGTTGATTATTTTTCAGATTATGGAAAAAATGCTTTTAAAGTCAACTACTAGGCATGTAAGGATATTTACTGCTGATGTGGTTAATAACGATTTAATATTCCATCCTAATAAATTAACTCTTGACTTAGATCCTGATAATGAATTCATTTGGAACGAAGATTCCTTAAAAAAAGTAAATCAAAAATTTACTGAACTTGTTGAAGAAAGAGCCGGAAAAAGTTTAGATGATTATGAACTTCGTAAAATAGGATCAGAAGTTGAAGGTTTAATCAAATATTTGCTTCAAAATGGATTACTAAGTTACAACCCAGAATGTAGAGTCATGAATTATTCAATGGGTTTACCTAAGACTAAAGAAATACTGTGAATAGATATCCTAATAGGGGTCCAAGAAGAGACCCTGACAACAATTCTTACTCCTCAAATTCAAGGGATCGAGATAGTTATACCCAACGGAGTAGAAGAATATCTGCTTCTAACTCTGGACAAAAAAATAATTTTAGTACTGGAACAATTGCTGTACTTGCTGGAGTTTTGATATTAGGGGTAGGCATAGGAAGTGCTATTACCAGTACAACAGATGGAGGGCAGGGCAATATAGCTAGTCAACAACAATTAGACATGGCAGTTCCAGACCCCGAATTTTGTAGGCAATGGGGAGCAAGCGCTTTTGTGATTGATGTAGAAATGTATACAACACTAAATCCTTCAACTAGTTTCGTAACACAACCGGCATTACAACCTGGTTGCGTTATACGAAGGGAGAATTGGACAGTGTTACAAAAACAAGGAGCTATAAGTAATGAGGATGTTAGAGAATGTAAGCAAAGAATGAATACTTTTGCTTACATAGGGTCAATAAGAGATAAGCCTATAGTTAAATGTGTTTATCAGACTGATGTCAATGAAAACAAATTTATCATTAAAGGAGATGGCCAAGCTGAAGATGGAGGGGTGGGAATCAATAAGGAAGCTATTCAATTTTAAATTGAGTTATTTTGTCTTAATGGACTTTCAGAGCTTGCAAATTGAGGCAATATGTACTTTTTAAACGCTTCAGATGCTCTAGATGTGTATCTAGATGGATTTGTAATTAATTTCAACTCTCTTTTTACTTCTAAATCAGCTAAGTGGGGTTTGTTAATTGACCCACCTGCTAATTCTCGCTCAATTGAAACAACAGGTAAAAAAGCAACACCAAGACCAGATTGAACCGCATTTTTGATTGCTTCAAGAGAATTTAACTCCATTTCTATTCTTAATCTTTGAATATCAAGACCTGAATCCTTTAAAAGTTTATCAACAACTTTTCTCGTTGTTGATTGAGAATCTAATGTGACGAAATTTAGTTTGTATAAATCTTCTTTCATCAGTTCTTTCTTGTTGGCAAGTGGGTGTTTTGTTGGCAATACAAGAGCTAATTCATCAGTTGCATATGGAATTATTTGTAATAGGTTTTCTAAATCGCTTGGCAATTGACCACCAATTATAGCTAAATCAATTTGTCCATTCGCAACGCTCCAACCTGTTCTTCTAGTACTGTGAACCTGTAGTTGGACAGATACATCAGGATATTTTTGACGAAAAAGCCCGATCATCCTTGGCATTAAGTAGGTACCGGTAGTTTGACTAGCTCCAATTATGAGTGTTCCACCTTTTAAACTATTTAAATCTTCAATAGCTTTGCAAGCTTCATCACATTGATTAAGGATTCTTTCGCAATATTCAAGTAATAGCTTACCTCCTTCAGTTAAAAGTGCTTTTCTACCACCTCTGTCAAAAATTGTTATTTCAAGTTGTTTTTCTAAATTTTGAATTTGTAAACTGACAGCCGGTTGGGTCACATAAAGTAAATCTGCAGCCTTTTTAAAACTTCCTTGAGCTGCAATAGCTTTTAATATTCTTAATTGGTCAAGAGTAAAAGGTAACTCGGGCATTATTTTATGCCTGCAATTTAAGCCTAATTCTAATACCTAAGGGTATTATTGTTAATAATAAATAACTTGTATTTTGGAATTATATGGAGACTCACAAAACTTCCTTGATAATTTTGGTATTAATATTAATTTTTGCAGTTATTCATAGTGGAGGTGCTGCTTTAAGAACCAGGGCAGAGGCTTTTATGGGCCCAAGATTATGGAGATTGCTCTTTGTTTCTTTAAGTTTGCCATCTGCAGTGATTTTAATTAGTTATTTTTTAGCTCATAGATATGATGGAATTAGATTATGGAATTTTCAGGGTAATAACTATGTATTTTTGTTAGTTTGGATCTTAACTGCCATCAGTTTCTTATTTCTATATCCTGCAACATATAATTTATTAGAAATTCCTTCAGTTTTAAAACCACAAGTAAGAATATATGGTACTGGAATAATGAGGATTACAAGACATCCGCAAGCATTTGGCCAAATTATTTGGTGTTTAGCTCATACATTATGGATTGGGACATCATTTACATTTATAACTTCCCTAGGGCTAATTTTTCATCACCTTTTCGCAATATGGCATGGTGATAAAAGATTAGAAATTAAATTTGGTGAAGAATTTTATAAGTACAAAGAAAGTACTTCAATAATCCCTTTTATGGCAATATTTGATGGAAGACAGCAAATAAAAGTAAAGGAATTTTTTAAACTATCGCAACTTGGGATATTAATTGCCATTTCAATAATCTGGTGGTCTCATAAATATATAAATATTGCTGTTACAACTTTTAATTCATCTTTAATGTCTAAAATTTTCAATTAGCATTCTAATATTGATGTATAAATATTATTAAAAATGCCACAAGCTTCAGAAATTGCCTGGTTGATTCCTGTTTTTCCACTTATTGGAGCGGTGTTTTCTGGATTGGGCTTAATATGTGCGAATAAAAAAATCAATAATTCCAGAGAAATTGTTTCAATCAGTCTTTTGTCATTTGTTGGTGTTTCTGCTGTGATCAGTTATAAAACATTAATTGAGCAAATAAATGGTTACCAATCAGTAGAAAAATTATTTGTTTGGGCAAGCGCAGGAGATTTCACAATACCAATGGGATTTGTTCTTGACCCTTTAGGTAGCGTAATGCTCACATTGGTAACCACTATTACTTTATTAGTCATGATTTACTCCCATGGTTATATGGCTCATGATAAAGGTTACGTAAGATTTTTTACATATTTAGCACTCTTCAGTAGTTCAATGATGGGATTAATTATTAGCCCAAATTTGTTGGAAATATATGTTTTTTGGGAATTAGTAGGAATGTGTTCTTATCTATTAGTCGGTTTCTGGTACGACAGAGATGGTGCAGCAAATGCTGCTCAAAAGGCATTTGTTGTAAATAGAGTTGGAGACTTTGGATTATTACTGGGAATTCTTGGTCTATTTTGGGCTACAAAAAGCTTTGATTTTAATGAAATTGCCTTAGGAGTAGCACAATCAGTTTCAGAGAATTCATTGCCAGTCTGGGCTGCATTATTACTTTGTTTTTTAGTCTTCTTAGGACCTATGGCAAAATCTGCTCAATTTCCTCTTCATGTATGGCTTCCAGACGCTATGGAAGGACCAACCCCTATTTCAGCTCTTATTCATGCAGCAACCATGGTTGCTGCTGGAATATTCTTAGTAGCAAGGCTCCAACCTCTCTACTCATTATTCCCTTCAATTCAATTCATTATTGCTTTAGTTGGCACTATTACATGTTTCTTAGGTGCCTCTATTGCGTTAACCCAAATGGATCTCAAAAAAGGTTTGGCATATAGTACAGTTTCTCAGCTAGGGTATATGATGCTTGCGATGGGTTGTGGTGCTCCAGTAGCAGGAATTTTTCACTTAATAACACATGCATGTTTCAAAGCAATGTTGTTTTTAGGGTCCGGTTCAGTAATTCATGCTATGGAAGAAGTGGTTGGTCATCAACCTGTACTTGCACAAGATATGAGGTTGATGGGCGGTTTAAGAAAGAAAATGCCCTTTACTTCTACCACTTTTTTAATAGGTTGCGTAGCCATAAGTGGTATTCCTCCATTAGCTGGGTTTTGGAGTAAAGATGAAATATTGGGAAACGCCTTTATCTCATTTCCAGCTTTTTGGTTTGTGGGATTTTTAACAGCTGGAATGACCGCCTTTTATATGTTTAGACTTTATTTTTTAACGTTTGAAGGGGACTTTAAAGGGGGAAATAAGGAATTACAAAAAGAACTTTTATTAGCTTCAAAAATTAATATAGAAGAAGATGAACATGAAGAAGAACATGGTTCACTTCATGAGTCTCCATGGTCCATGACATTCCCACTGGTTTTCCTAGCAGTACCTTCAGTAATAATTGGTTTTATGGGATTTCCTTGGGATAGTAAATTTGCAAACTTATTAGATCCCGAAGAAGCATTAATTGCTATAGAGTCATTTGAATTAAAAGAATTTTTACCCCTAGCTATTGCATCTGTTTTTATTGCCTCAATAGGTATAACTATTGCTTATCAAGCTTATTTTGCTAGAAAAATTAACTTATCAATATTATTCGCGCAGAGATTTCCAACTGTTAATAAGTTTTTATCAAATAAATGGTATTTAGATGATATTAATGAAAAACTTTTTGTGAAAGGCAGTAGAAAACTTGCAAAGGAAGTTTTAGAAGTTGATTCTAAAGTCGTAGATGGAGTTGTAAATCTTACTGGACTTGTAACATTGGGAAGTGGAGAGGGCTTAAAGTATTTTGAAACCGGTAGAGCTCAATTCTATGCTCTGATAGTTTTTGGAGGAGTAATTTTGTTGGTAGCAATATTTGGTTTCCAATCGCCCCAAGTAACTTAATAACAAATGTGTGTCTTCACTGTCCATGGGATGAAAAAATCTAGATAATTTCTAGAATTTGTTTAAGATCAATTTCTTATTCATTTGAGCAGCTATTTTTTTACACATTTTGCACTTCATACAATAGGAACATTGGGTGGAGGTTTATCTGATTTTCCTTGGCTATCAGTGTCTATTCTTTTCCCCATTGGAAGCGCATTTTTGATACCTTTTTTCCCTGACAAAGGAGAGGGTAAACAAGTAAGGTGGTTTGCTTTAAGTGTTGCTTTAATTACTTTTCTAGTAACTGTAGGATCTTATATAAACGGTTTTGATATCAATAATGAAAATGTTCAACTTAAAGAAAGTATAAATTGGCTTCCAAACCTAGGACTTACATGGTCAGTTGGCGCTGATGGAATTTCAATGCCTCTTATATTATTAACTAGTTTTATAACAGCGCTAGCTGTCTTAGCTGCATGGCCAGTAAAGTTTAAACCAAAATTATTTTTCTTTTTAATACTTATCATGGACGGAGGGCAAATAGCTGTTTTTGCCGTTCAAGATATGCTCCTATTCTTTTTAAGTTGGGAACTGGAACTTTTGCCAGTATATTTACTTTTAGCTATCTGGGGAGGAAAAAATAGACAATATGCAGCTACAAAATTCATTATCTATACAGCCGGGAGTTCTATCTTTATCCTTTTAGCTGCATTGGCAATGGGTTTTTATGGAACTGAAGTTCCAAATTTTGAGTTTGCTCATTTGGCTAATCAAGATTTTGGCCAAAACTTTCAAATCCTTTGTTACATAGGTTTATTAATTGCTTTTGGTGTTAAGCTCCCAATTGTCCCTTTGCATACTTGGCTCCCTGATGCTCATGGGGAGGCTACAGCTCCTGTTCATATGTTATTGGCAGGTATTTTATTGAAGATGGGTGGATATGCTCTTTTGAGATTTAATGCACAGCTATTACCTATTGCACATGCTCAATTCGCTCCACTATTAATAGTTCTTGGAGTAGTCAATATAATTTACGCTGCATTAACATCATTTGCGCAAAGAAATCTTAAAAGAAAAATAGCATATAGTTCAATTAGTCATATGGGTTTTGTTCTAATTGGAATAGGAAGTTTTAGTAGTCTTGGCACAAGTGGAGCGATGTTGCAAATGGTAAGTCATGGATTAATTGGAGCAAGTTTATTTTTTCTTGTTGGAGCAACTTATGACAGAACAAAGACTCTAAAACTAGATGAAATGGGAGGAGTAGGACAAAAAATGCGCATTATGTTTGCATTGTGGACCGCCTGCTCTCTTGCTTCTCTTGCTTTGCCAGGTATGAGTGGATTTGTTTCTGAATTAATGGTATTTACCGGATTTGTTACTGATGAAGTTTATACTTTGCCTTTTAGGGTAATTATGGCATCTTTAGCGGCAATAGGCGTGATACTTACCCCTATTTATTTACTATCAATGTTACGTGAGATTTTCTTTGGTAAAGAAAATCCAAAGTTAACTGAAGATAAGAATTTAATTGATGCAGAGCCACGAGAGGTATACATTATAGCCTGTTTACTTTTACCAATAATCGGGATAGGTTTATACCCAAGGTTAGTTACAGAAAGTTATTTGGCTACAATAGATAATTTGGTTGATAGAGATTTAAATGCTGTGAAAACTATTCCAAAGACAAATATTTTTGCGGGAAATAAATCAAATCAAATATTGAAAGCACCAACTATGTAATTTTCTTAATATGTTTAATATTTTTTGGCAAAACATTTGATATAAAGATATCTTGAAAAAAATTATATCTATTTAAAGTAATTTATTCTAAATCTATTAATGGGTCACAGCTAGGACCTAGATTACTAATTAAATTCCTTCAAGATGCAGCTGGAAGGGGTGATCTAGATCCATGGGACATTGATGTTATAAGTGTTATAGATACTTTTTTAGAGCAGTTTAATCATGATTTACAATATTCATCTAATGATCAAATTTCATATCAAAAAGACTTATCTGAGACAAGTGAAGCATTTTTTGCCGCCTCTGTATTAGTTAATTTAAAAGCTCAAGTTTTAGAATCTGATGTATTTCAAGAAGAAACATTAGATTTTGAAGAAGAAATTGGGATGGAGGATCAAGAATGGATTAATCAAGAATTTGATATACCAAAATATCCTGAAAAATATTTAAGAAGAAGATCTGTAGCTCAACCCGTTATTAAACGTACATCAACATTAGGAGAACTTGTTAGTCAACTAGAATCTATTGCAGAAATAATTGAAACGCAAGATCTTTTGCTTATGAAAAGGAAAAGAAATAAAAAATATTCTGATAAGGTTTTGATCTCTAAAGTTCAATCTTTAGCACATCGCGAAAAGCTTCCTGAAACAACTAAAGCACTTGGCAAGTTTCTTGATGGATGGGAAAAGGCTTTACAATGGACTGATTTTGAATATTTAGTTAATAAATGGCAGACAGTAGTAAAAAGTGATTTAGACAAAGATAGATTGGGGGTATTTTGGGCTTTGTTATTTTTATCATCAGAAAATAAAATTGAATTAAAACAACAATATTCTCTCTATGGCCCAATACAAATTAAAAGGATTATTCCAGATGGAGGATTAGCTCAATTACCTATTGAAAATCTTGAGGTTTCAGAAGCTTCTTCGACTGCTGCTTAGTAGTAAAAGAGCAATAAAGTATAATCTTTAAAAAGAGGTATATAGAGCTGATGAAGGCAATGATACTTGCAGCAGGCAAAGGAACTCGCGTTCAGCCAATAACGCATATTATTCCTAAACCAATGATTCCTATTTTACAAAAACCTGTGATGGAATTCCTCTTAGAACTGTTAAAAGAGCACGGTTTTAAAGAAATAATGGTAAACGTTTCTCATCTTGCTGAGGAAATTGAAAACTACTTTAGGGACGGACAAAGATTTGGTGTTGAGATAGCCTACAGTTTTGAAGGAAGAATTGAAGATGGAGAAATGATTGGCGATGCTTTAGGTTCGGCTGGAGGATTAAAAAAGATTCAAGATTTCCAAAACTTTTTTGATGAAACTTTTGTTGTATTGTGTGGTGACGCCTTAGTCGATTTGGATTTAACTGAAGCCGTTAAGAATCATAAGAAAAAAGGTGCTATAGCAAGCCTAATAACAAAAAAGGTAACTAGAGAACAGGTATCTAGTTATGGAGTAGTAGTTTCTGATGAAAATGGGCGAATCAAAGCTTTTCAAGAAAAACCAGAGGTAGAAGATGCTTTGAGTGATTCAATTAATACTGGTATTTATCTATTTGAGCCTGAAATTTTTAACTATATTCCATCGGGAGATAAATTTGATATCGGAGCTGATCTATTTCCTAAACTTGTTGAATTGGACTTGCCATTTTTTGCTTTGCCCATGGATTTTGAGTGGGTAGATATTGGAAAAGTGCCTGATTATTGGAGTGCTATTAGAAATGTTTTATTAGGAAAAGTAAGGCAAGTGGAAATTCCTGGGAAAGAAATTAAGCCTGGAGTCTTTACGGGTCTTAATGTTGCTGCAAATTGGGATAAAGTTAATATAAAAGGACCCGTTTATATTGGAGGGATGACAAGAATAGAAGATGGTGCAACTATTATTGGCCCCACAATGATTGGACCAAGTTGTTGCATTTGTGAGGGTGCAACTATAGATAACTCTATAATCTTTGATTATTCAAAAATTGGTAAAGGGGTGCAACTTGTCGATAAATTAGTATTTGGTAGATATTGTGTTGGAAAAAATGGAGACCATTTTGATTTGAAAGATGCTTCTTTGGACTGGTTAATAACAGACTCAAGAAGATTAGATTTAACTGAACCATCTCCTCAACAAAAAGCAATGGCAGAATTGCTAGGAACGGATTTAATTAATATTCCAGATTGAGTCCAGCTTTTTCAAGTATCTCTGGGATAAAAGATTCTGATTTGACTGCCATAAGATGAATCCCATCTGCAATATTAATAAAATCTTTAGCTTGCTCTGAAGCAATTAGAATACCTTCTTCGAGTGGATTTTTTGCTTCTTTGAGACGATTTAAAACATGTTCAGGAATATTCGCTCCTGGTACAAATTTATTTATGAAAAGAGCATTTTTATATGATTTTAAAAGAAATACTCCTGCGATAACTGGTATCCCAAGTGGATTACTGATTTCGTTGCAGAAGTCTATTAAACATTTTCTATCCATAACCATTTGCGTTTGTAAAAACTTTGCTCCAGCCTCTTTTTTTTTTATTGTCCTACTTTTTAAACTTCTTTGATTTCTACAACTTGGATCTACTGCAGCACCTGAAAAAATTTTAGTTTTTTTGTCTGGAAGTTGTTCAAAAGTAGGATCAATTCCTTGATTGAATGATTTAATTTGTTTTAATAATCTCACTGCCTCAAATTCATGAACTGCTTTTGTTTCTTGCTGATCGCCAGCTTTTACAGAATCTCCTGTAATGCATAAAATATTTTTAATACCCAAGGCATTGGCTCCAAGAATATCTGATTGTAACGCAATTTTATTACGATCTCTGCATGAGATTTGCATTATCGGTTCTATCCCATTTTCCAGTAATAGTTTAGACATTGCTAAACTACACATCCTCATTATTGCTCTACTTCCATCTGTAATGTTAACAGCATGAACCTTATTTTTCAGAAGTTGTGCTATTTTAAGAGATCTTATGGGGTCCCCTCCCCTTGGCGGCATTAATTCTGCTGTAATTACTTTTGAATTTTTTTCTAAAGTTTGCTGTAGTTTTGATTTCAATTGCTTTTTTTTCCTACTTGGTTAAGAAGTTTACTGTAACTGCTAAACTCAATTAATATATAAAAGGAACTGTTTAAATGCAAATGGTTGAAGAAGGAGTTAACGACATTGATATGATGGGTCTCTCATCTAGAGAGATGGAAATCATAGATTTAGTAGCTGATGGGCTCACAAATCAAGAAATTGCGGTAAAACTTACTATTAGTAAAAGAACTGTTGATAATCATGTAAGTAATATGTTTACCAAAACAGGCTCCAAAAATAGAGTAGCACTATTAAACTGGGCTATGGATCATGGAAAAATCTGTAGAGATGGATTTAATTGTTGTTCTCTGCCTGACTCAGATCAAGATTAACATTAGCTTCTTTATCGATACTTACTATTAAATTCATTAAGCAAAAATGTGCAGAATTTAGTTCAAAAAGTTTTGCATAATCAAGACATGCTTCTCTATCAGGGTTAGCAAATCTTAATACTCCCTCTCTGTCATAAAGACCGTACATATCAAAAAAAACAATATTATTTAGAATATAAAAAAAATATTAAGAAAAGGTGAGTTTTCGCTGATTTTTTTTGTTTTTAAATCTTTGTTTCCCATTTTGAAAAGGGATGTTTTGTCAGATTAAAATTGGTATATATTTTTAGACCCGTAATTTCTTTTGCTAAAAAAGATGGAAGAATAACTATTTCTTTTTCTTCAGTAAGCTCAATTTCGGCAATTTCTAAAGGGAAATTTTTGTCTTTAAAGCAATCTATAATCCAATCTTTTTGATTAACTTTTAAAAAAAATCTTTCTTTTTTAATTGTATTAGTAAGATTTGACATGATTTTTTCACCATCACTATTAGGTATTGAGTATTCATATTCGTAATTAGTAAAATTTTTAATATGTTTTTTAAGTGCAATTTTAAAGTTTTTTCCGTTAAATCTGATTCTGACGATCCAATCTTCCAAATCGTGGGAAAGATAGCCCTGCTCTATAAAAGTTTTATGAGTAATAAATTGCTTCCATTGATCATTTTTGATAAGAAATCGCCTTTCAATTTCTAATGCCATCTAATTGTTTTGATTATTTTTTAATGATAAATCTCCTTTCCAATCAAGTTTTTTGATTAATGTAATGTAATAGGAAATGCTTTTATTGAATTTAATCATTTTACAGGGCTTTGTTACTTTATTAATTTCACAATAATCATTTTCTTTTATTGTCATACACTTTGATCCATCTTTCCATAGTTTTATTTCTCTTTTATTCTTTTGAACGACTCTAATAATTACTTTACTTGTATCAGGAATAATAATTGGCCGGCTAGCTAAGCTCATAGGACATATTGGATTTATCACGAATGCATTTATTGAGGGGTGTACTATTGGCCCTCCTGCTGCCATAGAGTATGCAGTGGAACCAGTTGAGGAAGAAATAATTAAACCATCACCTTTATATTCGTTTACTTTCTCATTATCTATCTCGATTTGAATTTGATTGGTTGGAGAAATATCTTCTTCAACAGATTTAAAATAAAAATCATTTAATGCATCATAGCTTTTGAGGAATTTTCTTTCTTTATTCTTTTCTTTACTATAGACATCACAGTGTAATCTATTTCTAAAATCAATTATGAAATCTTCTTTTTCCAAAATTTTAATAAATGATTTGTCAAATAAAAAATCCTTTTCTTGAGTCAAAAATCCTAAATTACCGCCAATATTAAAACTAAGTATTGGAATATCATAGTTAACTAGTGCATTTGCAGACTTAAGAACAGTACCATCACCACCAAGAACAATTACTAAATCAGGTAATGCAGCAAGGTTGCAAAAGTAGCTTTCTAGTTGATTGTTATCAAAATCACTTTCTATCCTTTTTGACTTAATATTTCTATCTTTAAGAGCCTTGTTACAAAATATTGATGCTTCTTTAGCACTTGAGCTGTTAGAACGATAAATAATAAACACCAATGAAAGTTTCACTTGATGCTTTTTACCACTTTAATAAATTAAAACTTTCCATATCCACAGTGACTCTATTTCTATAAAGGGATAGCAATATAGCTAATCCTACAGCCGCTTCGGCTGCCGCGACTGTGATAACAAAAATCGTAAAAACCTGTCCTTGAATTAGATTATTATCCACATAAGAAGAGAAGGCCATCAAATTTATGTTCACTGCATTCAACATTAACTCTATACTCATCAATACTCTTACTGCATTTCTACTATTTAATAATCCCCAAATGCCAATACAAAATAAAACTGAGGAAACTATTAAAAAAGCTTGAAGTGGAATTGATTCTAAATTCATCTTAATTTTTTTTTATAAGTAAAGGTTCATTTGGTTTCTCTATTAGCTCTTGATCTACCGGTAATCCTGTTGAAATATCTTCATTCATGACATCTCTTCTAGCCAAAACAATAGCCCCAATCATAGCCATTAAGAGTAATACAGATGCCACTTCAAAAGGGAGCAAGTAATCACTAAATAAGTGTTCTCCTATTCTTACTGTAGATTCTTCCCCTATAGATGCATTAGGTTCAGCCAAACCCCAAATATTGGATAAGTCAACTCTTATTAATAGACTTAGAAGAGTTAAACAAATTGATGTTGATATAATTCTTCTTGATTTAATATTTTCAATAGCCTTTAAATCTTCTTTTTTATTAACTAACATTATTGCAAAAATTATTAGAACATTCACTGCCCCTACATAAACTAAAACTTGAGCTGCAGCAACAAAACTTGCGTTTAGTAGTAGATATAAGCCTGCAACACTCATGAAGACTCCACCAAGCAAAAATGCAGAGTAAACAATATTCTCTAGAAGAATTACACCTAGTGCGCCAATTATTACAACTAAAGATAATACTGAAAAACAAATTATTTGAGTTGTGACTGCTATAGACATGTATTATTTAAAATTATTTGTTTGATTCGACAGTGGGATTTTTAATATCATTCAATTTTGGTTTCATCCAATCATAAACTTCTTCTGGTAGTTTACCAACTCGAACATCTGAAGGAGGAACTTCATGAGGATCCATAACTCCTTTAGGTAAATACGCAAGTTCCCTAAGAGGTTTTACAGATGGATCAGTTGTAACGTTCGTAGGAAGTCTACCTAATGCTATATTGTCAAAATTTAAATTATGCCTATCGAATGTAGCTAATTCGTATTCTTCAGTCATAGATAAGCAATTTGTTGGACAATATTCAACACAATTCCCGCAAAAAATACAGACTCCAAAGTCTATAGAGTAATTTCTAAGTTCCTTTTTCTTAGTTTCCTTATTCATAACCCAGTCCACAACTGGTAAATTTATCGGACAAACACGTACGCAGACTTCACAGGCGATGCATTTATCAAATTCATAATGGATTCTTCCTCTATATCTTTCAGAAGGAATTAACTTTTCGTAAGGGTATTGAACAGTAACTGGTCTTCTTCGGAGATGATCAAAAGTTACAGTGAATCCATCATATAAATATTTCCCAGCACTGAAGGCTTCTTTAATATAACTATTTACTTTTTGAAGAAAATCTTTCATTTTAAAGAATTTACTTATTCATTTTATTCTAGTTTATTTAATTAATGTTTAAGTAGAAATAATTAAACATTATCCACCAAAAAATTGAGGGAAAGCTAATTTTAATCCTGCTGTCACAAGTAGATTAGCAAGAGATATGGGTAAAAGGAATTTCCATCCTAAATCTAGAAGTTGATCTATTCTCACCCTTGGTGTTGTCCAACGCAATAATATAGCAACAAAAACCAATAGATATGCTTTGAGAACAGTCATTATGATTCCTATAGAAGCTGTGAAAACTTGAATCACAGG
This sequence comes from Prochlorococcus sp. AG-670-O17, assembly GCA_003211315.1. Lineage (GTDB taxonomy): Bacteria > Cyanobacteriota > Cyanobacteriia > PCC-6307 > Cyanobiaceae > Prochlorococcus_A. The sequence goes on from QCTC01000001.1 coordinate 49,437, forward strand.
AGCATCGATTGGAAGATTTAGAACTCTAGCAATTATCTCAACAGGAATAGGAAAGCCCCATCCTCCTAAATAAAGTATGGATACTAATAATGCAGATAGGATTAAATTTATATAACTGCCTAAATAAAATAAAGCAAATTTCATTCCAGCATATTCAGTTTGATAACCCGCTACTAATTCTTCCTCAGCTTCTGGCAAGTCGAATGGTAGCCTTTCGCATTCAGCAAGAGCGCATATCCAGAAAATTATAAATCCAACAGGTTGCCTCCATATATTCCAACTTAATATTCCCGCTCCGCTTTGTTGATTAACAATATCAATAGTACTAAGGGAATTTGTCATTAAAACAATAGCTAATACAGACAAAGCTAGGGGTATTTCATAGCTAATAGATTGAGCAGCTGCTCTTAATCCGCCTAATAGTGAATACTTATTATTCGAGGCGTAGCCACTCATTAGAAGTCCAATAGGTTGAATACTACTTAAAGCTATCCAAAGAAAAATTCCAATACCAACATTACTAATAAGCAAGTTTTGGCCAAAGGGAACAATTAACCAGGATAGAATGACTGGGACCAAAACCAATATTGGTCCAGCAGTAAATAGAATTGAATCTGCTTTTGCAGGAATAATATCTTCTTTTACAAGTAATTTCAGACCGTCTGCAATTGGTTGAAGCACCCCTAAAGCCCCTGCATATTCTGGACCTATTCTTTGTTGAGCAGCAGCAGATATTTTTCTTTCTAACCAAACTGTGACTAGTACACCAACTACTGCTGATACTAAAACTACTAACATTGGTAAAGGTAGCCAGATTATATGAGCAAGCTCATTTGAGAGGCCAAAGCCCTTTAAGATTTCGTTAAAACTATATTCGAGATCTAATCCGGAGTTCAAAATTTTATTGTTATTTATTCTTTAGATTAACTCTTCATAAACAATATGTGTGTTTTTTATGAAAAGCTGAAGATATTATTTTCGATTTTCTAAAGTAATCCAATCTCTTGGAGCCGAACCGGTATAAATTTGAGATGGTCTAAAAATTCTGTTTGCGCCTAATTGTTCCCTCCAATGAGCTAACCAACCTGCGACTCTTGATATTGCAAAAATAGGAGTAAATAAGTCACGGGGAATACCAAGTTTTCTGTAAACAAGGCCAGAATAGAAATCAACGTTTGGAAAAATACCTTTTCCTCCTAGCCTTGGAATAGCCTCTAACTCTAATTTTTTAGCAACTTCATACATTTCATCTTTTCCAAATCTAACAAAAAGCTCCTCTGCTAATTTCTGAAGAATAATTGCTCGAGGATCTTTAACTTTATACTCTCGATGTCCGAAACCCATTATTTTACTTTTGTTTTGAATAGCATCTTCTAAAAAAGAAGCAGCTTTTTCAGGAGTTTTAATATCTTCTAACATGGCAATTACATCTTCATTTGCTCCGCCATGTAGAGGACCAGCTAGTGTTCCTACTGCAGAGGCAATTACAGCGTATGGGTCTGTAAGAGTGCTAGCAGTAACTCGTGCGCTAAATGTACTCGCATTTAAACTATGTTCTGCATGAAGAATTAGGCATCTATCAAAAACTTTTGCAGCTATGGGATCTTGTTCTTTCTCAGTCAACATGTAAAGAAAATTCGATGAGTAGGATAAATCATCCCTAGGTTGAATGGGATCTTGTCCTTTTCTTATAAGTTGGAAGGCAGCAATCATTGTTGGAATTTTTGCAATTAGTCTTATCACTGCGTTGTAAATATATTTGGGGTCATCTATCGCTCTTCTTGAGTAGAAAAGGCCAAGAGAGGCGGCACTGGACTGCAGAGCATCCATGGGATGTCCTGTAGCAGGGAAGCATTTCATCATATCTCTTACTCTGAAGCTTAATCTCCTATGCATCTGTACTTCTTGTTCAAAATCCCTTAGTTCTATTGCTGTAGGTAATTCTCCCCAAATTAATAAAAAAGCAGTCTCTAAGAAACTACTTTTCTGTGCTAATTCTTCAATTGAATAGCCTCTATATAATAATTTCCCTTTTTGACCGTCTATATCACATATTGATGAATTAGTCACTGGAACACCCTCTAATCCTGGTTTTAAAATTAGTTTATTAGTATCCAAAATTTGAATGTGCTATAAATCGTTTATAGGTCTAAGATAGTCAAATAATTTTTAGTTAACCACAAGATATCAATCAAATATTAATTATTAAATAGTTTCAAATTAGTTTCTGCATAATAAATAGGGACTGTTTCTGGAATAGATTGTTTGATTATTGCTTTAAATTCAATAATTGATACATTAATTACATTTCTAAAAAAGTAATTAATTTTTTCGAAATAAGAGAAATTTTTTGATTGAATAGAGTAAGGATTCCTGAGATTTAATTTTTTATTTAGAAAATATTTAGCATGACTATCACCTCTTAAACTAAAAAACTCATTTGAAATTAAATCTATATCTCCCTCATTTACCAAAGTGTTACTAATAAAATTTAGATTTTCAGTCTCAACTAAAAAAATCTTTTTATAATTTGACTGTTTTATAATATTCTCTTCTTTTATAAGTTCATCTTTTGAATATTTTGTATAAATATTATTATTATTTTCTAAACTATTTTTATTAAAATCTTCTAATAATTTTATGTTCTCAATAGGCAAATAATTTTTATCATAAATTACTAACCAATTGTTGTCAGAACTTAAGAATAGTAGATTATATTTTAATTTATTATTAAGTTCTTTAATAATATCCTTTTCAAAACTGTTTATTTCGATATTATCAAGATACTTATTTGAATCTAATAAATTATTATAAATAGATAGTTGATAATTTTTTTTATCTAATATGTTGATTGTATCCATATTTTTATATGATGTAATATCTAAATTTTTGTTATTATTAACTAAATACGATTTTAATATAATTTCTTTACCCTTAAAATTAAATAAAGTTACTAAATAGTCTTCTTTTCTTAGAGGATAATTTTTTTTATTTAATAGTTCATTTGTTTTGAAATTATTTGTTAAAAAGATAGCATGTTCATTTTTAAATTTATTTAATACTTCTTTAAAAGAGATATATTTGTTTTCTATATTAATTGATTGTAATGCATCAAGTATTAAGGTTTTATTAGAGGAAGTAATTATATAATTATCATTAGTTCGATAAATATATTTTAAATAATTTAATTTATTTTCTCTTGATATTTTAATTAATTTATCAGGCTCATCAACTTTATTTGGAAGATTTAAAATATCATCTATATCTTTATTTTCCTTTATTTTGAATATTATTAAAACATCATCTATCTCTTTTTCTTTATTATCATAGGTGGTAATTGCAAGTTCATTATTATAAATATCTTCTAACTTGTTTGTACCTAAATCAACGCCTAAGTATGCCAATATACTATTTTTTACTAAAATAAACTTATCTTGATTTGTTATTTCAAAGTTTGTCCTTATAGCTTTAGTGATTTTTGAACTTTTAGTATTTGAAATAAAGAATGTTTTACTATCTTTAGGTAAGTACTTCAAGATTTTTAATTCTGAAATATCATTTTGACTTATTTTATTTAAACTATAAGAAGTTTCTTCAAATCCAAAAATACAACATAAGAATAATATAGTTATTACAGTTAAATATTTAATATTCATTTTATTTTTATTTTTAACAATAAACATTTTCTTGCAACCTTACTTGTAAAATTGTTAATAACAAATATTAATTCTAACAATTGGGAAATTATCCGAAAACTTTAAATGCTATTGATCTTAATGAATGGTTTAATTCGGAAGATGAAAATCCTATTATTATTGATGTTAGAGAGGATTCAGAACTCGAAATTGCATGTTTTCCTAGGGAATTCTTACATTTACCAATAAGTAAGGTTTCGGCTGAGTTTGTAAAAACAAAAATCAGTGATTTAAAAGATAAAAAGTTCGTTGTTCTTTGTCATGCTGGTATCAGAAGTTATAATTTTGGACAATGGGTATTAGAAAATAATCTCGTAAACGAGATTTGGAATCTTGAAGAAGGTATAGACGGTTGGAGTCAGTATATTGATCAAACTATACCAAGATATTAGTTACTCAATATCCAAAGATGATGCGACAGTATTAACATCCTTATCTCCTCTACCGGAACAATTAATTACTATTTCAGTATCTTTATCCAAGTTGGGACATAATTTTTCTAACCATGCAAAGGCATGAGCTGTCTCGAGTGCAGGGATAATTCCTTCTAATTCACTTACTAGTTTCAAAGCGTCTAAAGCTTCTGCATCAGTAACAGAACCATATTCTGCTCTTCCTATATCTTTTAAATAACTATGTTCAGGACCTACCCCAGGATAATCAAGACCTGCACTTATAGAATGCGCTTCTTGTACTTGACCATCTTTATCTTGTAAAAGAAGACTCATTGACCCATGTAAAATTCCTACAGATCCTTTAGTAATTGTCGCGGCATGTTTTTCAGTGTTGACTCCGCTTCCTGCCGCTTCAACTCCAATAAGTCGAACTGATTTTTCTTTTACGAAAGGATGAAAAAGACCCATTGCATTTGATCCTCCACCTACGCAAGCAAGCAAAATATCAGGTAAAGATCCAAATGATTCTAGACATTGTTTTTTAGCTTCTTCTCCTATAACTGCATGAAAATCTCTTACGATCATTGGGAATGGGTGCGGCCCTGCCACTGACCCCAAAATATAGTGCGTTGTTTCTACATTGGATACCCAATCCCTGATTGCTTCACTAGTTGCGTCTTTGAGAGTCGCAGTACCTGAAGTAACAACTTTAACTTCTGCGCCTAAAAGTTTCATCCGAAAGACATTTAATGATTGTCTTTTTATATCTTCTGCCCCCATGTAGATAATGCATTGCAAACCAAATCTCGCGCATACAGTAGCAGTCGCAACTCCATGTTGCCCAGCCCCTGTTTCTGCAATTATTCTTTGTTTACCCATTCTTATCGCTAATAAAGCTTGCCCTAATGCATTATTGATTTTGTGAGCACCAGTATGATTTAGGTCTTCTCTTTTGAGCCATATCCTGCTAGTAGATGTTTTTGTCTGGTAATGTTCAGTAAGTCTTTTAGCCTCATATAATGGGGTCTCTCTTCCCACATAAGTTTTCAGCAAATGATTTAATTCATTAACAAATTGTTTATCTTTCCATGCATCAGAAGCTGCTTCTTCCAGTTCAAAAAGAGCTGGCATTAGTGTTTCAGGGACATATTGACCTCCATATTTTCCAAATCTTCCTTCTTTGGAAGGTTGATTTAAATCATCATTATTATTTTGATCTTTACGAGAAATTGTACTTACCAATTTTTTATAGTATAAGTATGAACTAACTATAGATTATATAAAAAATAATGGGAAAAAAAAATTGGATTGAATTTGATAATCAGGAAAATATTTATAAAGAAAAACCTAAAGAAGAGAATTTTCAAAAAATATCAAAAATAAATATCTCAAAACAAAAAAAAGGAAAAAAAGGAAAAACTATTACTTTAATAAAAGGTTTATCTATTAGAAATGAAATAGAACTTAAGGAATTACTAAAAAAAATGAAAGTGTTTTGTGGTACTGGAGGAACTCTAATAGGAGAAGATATTCAATTACAAGGTGATCTGGTAAACAAATCAATTAAGTTTCTTCGCAAAGAAGGATTTCAAAATTTATGAGTCAAGAGTTAAGATAGATTTTACTTTTAGAAACATAAAAAGATGACAGAACTAAATCAGAAAAATTCAGAAAAAAATATAAAATGGCACAACTTAACTATTGATAGAAATAAGTTAGAAAAAATGAGAGGACATAAAGGAATGGTGATTTGGTTTACAGGTTTATCAGGGTCTGGGAAAAGTACCTTAGCCAATGCTGTAAATGAGGTTTTACATTTGGATGGGTTATCAACTTATGTACTAGACGGAGATAATATAAGACATGGTTTATGCAAGGATCTTGGATTTTCTGATGAAGATAGAGAAGAAAACATAAGAAGAATCGGTGAAGTAGCTAATCTATTTATGAATGCAGGAATCATAACAATTACAGCATTCGTCTCCCCTTTCAATAACGATAGAAATAAGGTTAGAAAAATTATTGGATCAAAGGATTTTATTGAAGTATATTGCTCTGCAGACATTGATGTATGTGAGAGTAGAGATACTAAGGGTTTATATAAAAAGGCACGTTTGGGAGAAATTAAAGAATTTACCGGAATATCTAGTCCATATGAGGCTCCTGTAAATCCAGAAATAGCAGTTGATACAGGTTCCTTAAATTTAAATGAGTCTGTTGAAGAAGTTATTAATTATCTTAGAGAACAGAATTTAATTGAAAGGATTTAATTATAAAAATATCTTTAGTCATTTTTCAGGTAATTATCAGCCCCTAGATCAGACAATTTTCTATTTTTAGATCTTACTTGTGTATTGAGATTATCTCTAAATTTTTTCATTTTTACTCTTAAAGTTTCATCAAATAAACTGAGGATTTGAATTGCTAATAAACCAGCATTTTTTGCACCGTTTATGGCCACTGTTGCTACAGGAATCCCCGCAGGCATTTGCACTATTGATAATAAGGAGTCAATTCCTCGCAAAGTTTTACTCTCTACAGGCACACCTATGATAGGAATGCATGTTAGCGAAGCTATCATTCCAGGCAGATGAGCAGCTCCACCGGCTCCTGCGATAATAACTTTTATGTTTTCTGATTCTGCTTTTTTTGCATATTCCATCATTTCCATTGGTGTTCGATGTGCAGAAAGTATACAAACCTCATTTTCTATTTCAAATTCATTCAAGATATCTATTGCAGGTTTCAAAGTTTTTAGATCTGAATCACTTCCCATTACTACAGCAATTTTATAAATATTGCTGGAATTAAATTCTGACAAAATAACAAATCAATTCTTTTCTTATAATGACGTGCAATTACTTGAACGCTAGTTAGTTAGTATTAAAAAGACTAATTTTGTATGAATTGTTATGACGTCTAATAAAAATCTCGAAAAAAGCCAAGTTAGGGAGTATTTCAATGGGACCGGTTTTGATCGATGGAGAAAAATTTATAGTAAATCAGAAGAAATCAATACAGTGCAGAAAAATATTAGAAAAGGTCATCAAAAGACTGTCGATGATGTCGTTTCATACGTAAAAAATTATCCTGAATTAACAACTAAGACTTTTTGTGATGCTGGTTGTGGTGTGGGAAGTTTAGCTATTCCTTTACTAAGACTTGGTATTAAAGATTTGCAGGTTAGTGACATATCTTCTGAAATGATTAAAGAAACAAAAAAACGTATCAATGAATTAGGTTTAAGTCAAAGAAAAATTAAATTTTTAACTAGTGATCTTGAACAGTTAAAAGGGTTATTTGATGTTGTCATTTGTTTAGATGTATTTATTCATTACCCGCAACCAGTCGCTGAAGAAATGGTCAGACATTTATGTGACTTGAGTAAAGAGAAGCTAATAGTTAGTTTTGCCCCTTATACACCAATATTGGCAGTGTTAAAGAATATTGGAAAGTTGTTTCCTGGGCCAAGTAAAACTACTAGAGCCTATACATTAAGAGAAAAAGGGATTATTAATGCTGCTAATGAAAAAGGTTTTATTGTAGTTCAAAAAAAATTAAATCAAGCTCCATTTTATTTTTCCAAATTAATTGAATTTAAGAAAGTAAAATAAATTATTTTACTAGGTGATTTTCAAGTGCATAACGGACTAATTCGGTTCTGCTAGATGTACTTGTTTTAATAAAAAGCCTGCTTACATATTTTTCAACATTTCTAATAGAGGTTTCAAGTTTTCTGGCAATTTCTTTATTCATAAGGCCTTCTGCCACAAGTTGAAGTACGCTTGCTTCTCTTGGCGTAAAACTTGGAATATCTATAGAGTTTTCTTGATTAAGTGGATTCTGATCTGTAAGCATAGATTTTATTTCAGTGATCTGTTTTGCCATTTTACTAACATCAATATCAGCAAATCTGGCTGCTTCTTTGAGTAATCGCTCTTGCCTATTAATTACATTTTTAACTCTTGCAGATAATTCATCTGGATCAAAGGGTTTAGCAATATAATCATCAATACCTGCAAGATATCCTTGGGTTCTGTCTAAAGTCATTCCCTTTGCTGTCAGAAAAATAACTGGAGTTCCTCCTAGCTTTTCATCTCCTCTTATTTTTTCTAATAAAGCATAACCATTTGATCTCGGCATCATAATATCGCTAATAATTAGATCTGGGAATATTGTTTGAGCTTTTTCCCATCCATCCTCTCCGTCAACAGCAATAAAAATTTCAAATCCTTCGTCTTCGAGAAATGTTTTTACAGCTGTTCTTAAACCAGGCTCATCATCTACCAATAAAATTTTTGATTTTCTAATTGCTTCATTATTTATTTGATTAGTGTTATTCATTTTTTTAATTTTGAATTAAATTTTCTTTAGCTTAAAAATAATTTTATATACTAAATATGATGCTTTCAACTCCCATACTACTAGATTATCAATCTTCAACTCCTTGTTTAGAGGAGGTTGTGAATTCTATGGCACCTTTTTGGAGTGAAATATTTTCTAACCCCTCGAGTAAATCAAATTTAGCAGGCATTAAAGCAAGTGCCATATTAGAAGTCTCAAGAGAAAAAATACAAGAATATTTATTTCTAAAAAAAAAGAAAGTAATTTTTACTAGTGGAGCAACAGAATCTAACAATTTAGCTTTGCTAGGTTTTGCAAGGAAATATTATAAAGAAACAGAACACTATGGTCATATTATTACTCTAAAAACTGAGCATAAAGCTGTATTAGAGCCTCTAGATCAATTAAGGAAAGAGGGATTTCATATTACTGAAATTAGTCCAGAAAAAGATGGTTTAGTTTCAGAAGAAAAATTTGTTAGCTGTATAAGAGATGATACATTTTTGGTAAGCATCATGATGGCAAATAACGAAATAGGAGTTATTCAGCCTTTGAAGGAAATTTCAGAAATATGTGGTTCAAGGGATATAGTTCTCCATTCTGATTATGCACAATGTTTAGGTTTTCTGGAGTTTGATAGTCTTGACTCATTAGCAAATATGTTAACAATAAGCTCCCATAAAATATATGGTCCTAAAGGGATAGGAATACTTTTGATTGATAGAGATATTGAGCTGCAGCCTTTAGTTTTAGGAGGAGGTCAAGAATTTGGTTTAAGATCAGGAACATTGCCATTACCTTTGATAGTAGGTTTTACTAAAGCAATAGAGATAGCAGTTCTAAATCAAAAAAAGAATATCAATAAGTTGCTTTTATATAGAGATAAACTTTTGAAGGGATTATTAGGTAATAATTCTGGAGTTGAAATAAATGGGTCAATGAAGGAAAGATTACCTCATAATTTGAATCTGACAGTACTTGATGTAAACGGTTCAAAATTGCATAAAAGTTTGAAATCTAAAATAATCTGTTCTAGTGGGTCAGCGTGTAGTAATGGTGAGCCTTCGCATGTATTACTGGCTCTAGGAAGATCTTTTAAAGAAGCAGAGGCTTCATTAAGATTAAGTATTGGTTTGATGACTACTAAAGAAGATATAGAAAAATCAATTGAAATAATTACAGATTCTATTAAATTATTACGCTGAGATTTTAATTATTTTAATTGAGCAATTCTTAATTTTGCGCTTCGCGATCTTTTATTATTTTCAATTTCTTTTTCATTTGGTGTAATTGGTTTTTTTGTAAGATTTTTTAATCTTTCATCACCCTTAAAAGAATTTTTCACCAGCCTATCTTCTATTGAATGAAAGCTAATAATTGAAATTATCCCCCCAGGTAATAGCCAATCTGGAGAAATCTCTAAAAATCTTTCTAGTGCTTCGATTTCTTTATTTACAGCAATTCTTAGTGCCTGGAATGTTCTAGTCGCAGGATGAATTTTTCGATATCTTTGTTTGGGTGGGAAACAACCAGCAATGGAATAAGCTAAATCTTTTGTACCCGAATATTTGCCTTTTTCTTGTAAATCTTTTTTGATTCTCCTAGAAATCTTTCGTGATAATCTTTCATCACCAAATTTAAAAATTAAATCAGCCAGATCTTTTTCACTTAAAGTCTCAATTAAGTTCTCTGCATTAATCTCAAGTAACGGATTCATTCTCATATCTAAAGGCCCATCTTTTTGAAAACTAAATCCTCTTTGTGGGTTATCTATTTGATTACTATTGACTCCAAGATCTGCTATTACAAAAGAAACTTTTTCTTGTGGCTCAAAGTTAGCAAAATTTGAGGGATGTATTTCAATCCTCGATTTAAATTCTTCAAGCTTAATAAATGCTGACTTCCTCGCGAATGGATCGTGATCTAGTCCAATTATTGTTAAATCAGGATATTTTTTTAATAAATGATATGAGTGTCCACCACCGCCTAAAGTTGCATCTATCGCTGTTAGTTTATTGTCTGATATTAATGGATATTGATCTACAGAAACTAAAATTTCATTTGTCATTACAGACTTATGATTGAATAAAGATGAATCAGAAAGGTCAGTTTGCATAACTTTCTACTAAGATTTAATTAGAGGTTAAATTATTAATGGCTCAACTAGAGACTAGAACAGAACCGATGGTGGTCAACTTTGGCCCTCATCACCCATCTATGCATGGAGTTTTGAGGTTAGTTGTAACCCTTGATGGCGAGAATGTAATAGATTGTGAGCCTGTAATTGGATATTTGCATAGAGGGATGGAAAAGATAGCTGAAAACAGGACAAACGTCATGTATGTACCTTATGTAAGCAGAATGGATTATGCAGCCGGAATGTTTTATGAAGCTATTGTAGTAAATGCACCAGAAAGATTGGCGAATATTGTTGTACCCAAAAGGGCCAGTTATATAAGAGTTCTAATGTTGGAGCTTAATAGAATTGCAAATCATCTTTTATGGCTAGGTCCATTTCTAGCAGATGTAGGAGCTCAGACCCCATTCTTTTATATCTTTAGAGAAAGAGAAATGATTTATGACCTTTGGGAAGCTGCTACTGGACAAAGATTGATTAATAATAATTTTTTTAGAATAGGAGGTGTGGCTTGTGATTTGCCTTATGGATGGTTAGAAAAATGCATAGATTTTTGTGATTGGTTTGCTCCAAAGATCGATGAATATGAAAAATTAATAACAAATAATCCTATATTCAAAAAAAGAATTGAAGGTCTTGGAACTATAGAAAGAGATCAAGCAATTAATTGGTCACTTTCTGGACCAATGCTAAGGGCCTCTGGAGTTTCTTGGGATTTGAGAAAAGTTGATAGTTATGAATGTTATGACGATTTTGAATGGGAAATTGCTTCAGAAAAAGAAGGTGATTGTTATGCCAGATATCGAGTAAGAGTTCAAGAAATGAGACAATCTTTAAAAATTATTCGTCAAGCTTGCGAAATGATTCCTGGAGGTCCAACAGAAAATTTAGAAGCTAAACGTATGGCTACAGAGGATAAAAAAAGTGAAATATTTGGTATGGATTTTCAATATGTAGCTAAGAAAGTTGCACCAACTTTTAAAATCCCTAATGGAGAATTATATACAAGATTAGAATCTGGTAAAGGTGAAATAGGAGTTTTCATTCAAGGAAATAATGAAGTTACACCATGGAGATTTAAAATTAGAGCTGCTGATTTAAACAATCTTCAAATATTGCCTCATATTCTTAAAGGAGCAAAGATAGCTGATATTATGGCAATCCTTGGCTCAATAGATGTCATTATGGGTTCTGTAGATAGGTAAACCTTTTAATGAAACCTAATAATTGGTTGATTTTAAAAAGGAAAGTGAGGTTTGGTGATTGTGATTCGGCTGGAGTGATACACTTTCACAATCTTTTAAAATGGGCTCATGAAAGTTGGGAAGAAAGTCTAGATGTATATGGTATTCCTCATCAAGATATTTTTCCGGATTCTAATTCCCATAAGAATCAAATTATATGTCCAATAGTTAATTGCGAAGCCAATTTTTTATCACCTATTAAGATTGGTGATTTACTTTCAATTAAGATATTACCCAAAAAAATTAACAATCACTTATTTCAAGTAAATACATTTTTTTTAAAGGATAAAATAACTGTTGCAGAAGGAAAAATTATTCATTGTTCCTTAGATGTTAATTCAAAATTGAAAGTTAAATTACCTGATCAACTGGAGAGGTGGATAGAGGCTTCCAATATCAATATTAAGTTAAAAGAGTGTTAATTATCATGATTTACTATTTTTCAAATATGAAATTAGATTTTTTAATAATTTGATTGATTTTTACCAATAATCCAGTTTTCAGGCCTCTCATGTTTTGGCCAATTTCTAGAAAAGTTTTTTAATAGTTTTAATGAGTATTCAATATTTGTTTTACTAGTTTGTTTTTTGAAATCAATGATGATTTCAATTTTATTTCCCCATTCTTTATTAGGTATATTTGAAATCATAAAATTTTCTATTGGAATTTTTTCATTTGAGATAAATTCACTTAATCGTGATTTAATTACTTCTGGAAAAACTATTTCACCTCCAGAATTAAAAGCATTATCTATTCTGCTAATAAATTTCAAATAAAAAGAATCATTGAATTCTTGGATCTCTCCCAAATCACTGCTTTCCCACCAACCATTTTTATTTTTAAAATTTTTAGTTTTAGAAAGTTCAAGCAATTCAATTCCTATTCTTTCTGATTTGACTTGGATTAAACCCTTTTTACTTATTCTTAAATTTATATCACTTAGTATTTCTCCAACATTATCAATCCCTTCTAAAAATTCCTTAGGTTTTAAGCTTGTAACCATGGCAGCAGTTTCAGTTGATCCATAACAGGGCGCTAAATTTATCTTTTCTAATCTGCACTTTCGAGAAGTTTCACTAGATATAGATGCACCACCAATCCAAATTAAATCAAAAATCTTTAACCAATTAATCCCATCTTTTTCAGATAAAAGTCTTTTTAATTGTGTTGGAACTAATGATGTTATAAGATGTTGATTTTCTTTTTTTATTTCATTAGTAAAGACTAATAATTCTTTGGTTTTTTTAATTAATGTAGGAGAAATATTGATATGCTCACAACTCCATATTTTGCTTCTAAATAGTGGCATTAATCCACTGATATGATTCAAAGGTAAAGTATTAAAAATTAAACAGTTTTGTAATTTAAATCCTTGCTTTTCAAGCCAAATTCCAGATGCCTTAGCAGACGAATTTATATTTTCTAAACTATGTATACATTTTCTAGGCTTTCCACTACTGCCACTACTATTTAAGATAATTGCAGGTCCTTTTATGTCAATAGTCTCTAATTTTTCTTCAGTTTTATAATATTTATTTTTTATATAGGTTATTTTTTTATTGTTGATATTTTCAAAAATTTTTTTTATAGATTCTTTTTCATTATTTTCAACTTCAATAACATGAATTTTGTTTTTCATAGTTGATCCCATATCTTTTGAGCATCATTTAGGAAAAGAAAAGAATTAGGATTTTTTTTTAAAGCCAAACCAGGAACTTTTGGAGTTAATCCTAATAGCTGTAGAGATGATAAATGAAAAAGCCATCTTCTACCTATTCCTGTCTCGAAAGAAGTGCTTAAGGATATAAAACCTTTTTTATCTTTTAACTCTTTTAAAAGATGCATAGGATTTCTTTCTTGAGAAGGTCTTCGAATTTGCCAACCATCCCATTCATTAATCAAATATGGATATTTTAATATTGATTCATCCAAAGCAATCGGCATCCTTTTATTAAGTTCTCTTAAACCCTCTATATCATCTTTAGAAAGAGGTTGTTCTAGCCAATCTATATTTTCAACATCTTTCAAAATATCAACCCATCTACTAGCTATTTCTCTCTTCCAAGAACCATTTGCATCTATTCTTAATTTAATATTACTTTTTAAATGATTTAGTATATCTATTAGAGTTTTTTCTTCGAAGGAATTATCTTGTATGCCTACTTTCCATTTAATAGTGAGTGATTTCCCATTCAAAAGTTTATTACCCTTTAATTTTTTTAATTCTTTAAGAGGGTTATAAGGATCTAAGAGTATAGATGTTTGATCAATTTCATTAAAGTAATAATTTTCCTTAAAATTTATTTTTCTTTCAATTTCAGCTAATGCAGAGTTTATTGCTGATTGAATGCACGGGTGAAAATTCTTTATTAACTCTGATATATTTTTTGAATTTACGTATTTGGGAATCTGATTTAATTGTATTTGACATACATCTAAATCTTTTTTTCTTAGAGGATTTACTTCTCCAAAACCCACTCCCTTTTCAATATTTTTTAATTTAATTATCCACCCAGATTTATATTTATATGTTGTATTTGAATTATCCACTTTAGAAGATAGTTCAAAGAAAAAAGATTTTTTTTTAAAAGTTAAGTTCATTTATAAATCAAGTAATCTATGATAAATCCTGCTATTAATCCAATTCCATTTAGCGTTTGAAATTTGATAGCAATGAATTTACAATTTTTTATTGATTCAGGTTTGTTATATGAATATTTCAACAAATTTATAAGTTTTAAAGATTGTGGAAAACTTATAAGAAAAAGAATACAAAGTATCGGAATAAATCCATTAATTATTATGAAAAATTGGAAAACATAAATGATAAAAACTATCCAAGGAATAATTTTAGCTCCTTTTTTCGCTCCTAAACGAACTAAAGGTGAATTTTTACCATGTTCTTTATCTTCTTTGATCTGATGAAAATGAGAGCAAAATAGTACCAGTGTTGTTGCCAATGAGGATCCTGAACCAAGTAATAATGACTCTTTCCAAGGAATAGAAATCATGTATATATCTAATGGATTTAATGCTATTAAAGCAGCTGCGTATGCTAAAGGGCCAAAAGCTAACCAACATAATGGTTCGCCCAAACCTTGGTAGCCCAAACGGAAAGGCGGTCCTTGATATAAATATCCTAAGAAGCAGCAAGCTCCGACTAATAGAATTACATTTATGCTTGTCGTAATTGAAATAATAGCAACTACTAATAATCCAATCAGTAGAGATGTATAAGCGGTAATTGAAACTATTGTTTTACTTCGAACAAGATTTACAATGGAATGAAATTTAAATTCATCAATTCCCGTTTCTGAATCAAATAAATCATTAGTTAGATTTTCCCAAATTAGTATTAATATTGCAGCGATTGTAAATGCTATTAAATTAGATGTCTTGACATTTTTGAAAGAGTTGAGGGTATAAGCTCCTGAAATAAAAACTGGTAAAATTGCTACTGAATAAAGCGGCCATTTTATTGCTTGTTTCCATAAACTTTTATTTCTTTCATTCATTATTAATGCAGTTAAGAAAAACTATAATTATTAAATATAGTTTATAAATTGAGTTACATTTTTTACTTTAATGCATGATTTTTAGTTATTTTCAATAAGTGATGAAAAATAATTTAAACTTTTCAGATTTTTTAAAAGGCGTTTTTACCAATTTCGATAAGAAAGGGGTAAATTCCGGATTAGTAAGTATTTGTATTGAGATACCTTATGTTGATTTATTTGATGTATATGAATTTTTTATTGATAAATATTCTTTCTCTTCTTTTTGGGAGGAGGATAATAAAATGTCATATATAGCTCTTGAGAAATGTAAATATCTAACTTTAGAAGGGCCTAAAAAATTTAAAGTAGCGAAAGAATTTAGCTCTGAGAACTTTAATAATCTAATAAATTTGACTGATGAATCGAATAGCTCTGCGCTTTCAAAAATAATTTATTTTTTTTCTTTTTCAGAGAATCTAGAAAAAAAATATTCTTTGTTTGACGTTCCTGGTTTAGAGGCTATTTTACCTAAAATATTGATTATTAAAAATAAAAAGAATTGTTGGTTAAGAATTAATGCACATGTAGAGGGTAAATCTTCTTTGAGGACGTTAATTGAAGAACTATGGTCAATAAGGGATCAGATCTTAAATTCAAAAAATCAAAAAAGTAAAAATATTTTTAATTATCCTTCGATCAATTATTTTTTGAATTCTTTAGAATTATCAAATAATAATCTGAAGCAATTAATAAAAAAGGGAATTAAATTAGTAGAGGAAGGTAGCCTTGACAAGATAGTTTTAGCTTCAAGAGTCAAAATAGAATTTAAAAATAAATTAAATCTAATAAATATTTTAAAAAAATTAAAAACTAATCAACCAAATACTTGCAGATATGTTTGGAGGAGAAATAGTAAAGATATTATATTTGGAGCATCGCCTGAAAAATTATTTTCTTTTAGGAAGCCTAATCTGGTTTTAGAAGCTATTGCTGGAACAGTATCAAGTGATTTAAATCCGGATTCTCTTATGGAAAGCTCTAAGGATATAAAAGAGCATAATTATGTACTTGAGTATTTAATTAAATCTTTGGAAGTTTTAAAGATTAATAACTATACAAAAAGTTCTTTAAAGGTAACTTCTTTTGGAGATATTTCTCATTTACATACTTTGGTATATTCCAAGATTAATAACATATGCCCTTTTGATTTACTTAGAGTTTTGCATCCATCTCCAGCAGTCTGTGGATTTCCTAAAAAGGAAGCAATTAATTGGATAAATACACTTGAATCATTTTCTAGAGGAAATTATGCTTCTCCAATAGGGTGGGTAGATTCTGAAGGGAATTCAGAATTCAGAGTAGCTATAAGAGGAGCACGTTATATTGATCAAAATCTAGAATTTACCGCTGGTTCAGGGTTAGTAAAAGGTTCTATCTCTAAAAAAGAAATTGAAGAGATTCAACTTAAATTTCAATCTTTAGTGAAGCAAATATTTCTTGCCAAAACTACTAAATAATTTCTAATAATTTTTCAATTACTTGATCCGAAACACTTTTGTTAGATAAAGTTTCTATCTCTCTTAATCCTGTCGGACTTGTTACATTAATTTCACTAAGCATTTCATTTATTACATCTATACCAACAAAGAATAAACCTTCATCTTTGAAATGTTGAGATAACTCAGTACAAATCTTTTTTTCTTTAGCTGTAAGGTTTGTTTTTTCTGCTTTACCTCCCATAGCTAAATTACTCCTAAAGTCACCTCCTTGAGGAATTCTATTTATTGATCCAATTGGCTCACCGTTAACAATAATTATTCGTTTATCCCCTTCTTTTACTTCGGGAATGAATTTTTGCATCATTACTGGTAATTGTTCTTGTGATGTTATTAATTCAATCATTGCTTTAATCCCTGGAGAATCCTTAGTTAGACGAATAACGCCTTGTCCTCCTTTTCCGCCAAGTGGTTTAATAACAACATCATGATTAATTTGTGCAAAATTAATAAGATCTTTTACTTTACTTGCAACTATTGTTGGAGCCATCAAATGGCTGTACCTCAATGCGCCTAATTTTTCATTCCAAGCACGTAATGAGGAAGGCTTATTTATAACTTTTACTCCTTTTCTTTCGGCCACTTCCAAAAGATGAGTTGCATATAAATATCCCTCATTTACTGGGGGATCTTTTCTCATCCAAATACAATTAAATTCAGCAAGAGGGATACATTTATTTTCTTTAAAAGAAACCCATGGACAAACTTCAGCTCTCCAAGAAGATGCCCATACTTCATCTCCTCTTGCCTCTAGATCTTGAGGAGTACAAGTCCATACCTCTATCTTTTTCTTAGAAGAAGCTTGCATTAATGCTGCAGATGAATCTTTTAATGGATTTATATTTTTTATTGGGTCTACTACAAATAGAAATTTCATATTATCTAATTCAGTAATAAGTCCAGTTTGTCCTGTTTTTCTAATTCATAAAGTTCGTCACAACCACCAATACTTTTGTCATCAATGAAAATTTGAGGAACTGTTCTTTTACCATTAGCTCTCTCCATCATGAGTTCCCTTGCATGATCATCGCCATCTATTTTATGTTCAGTAAAAGTTATACTTTTTTTTTCAAGTAAAGATTTCGCCCGTATGCAGAATGGGCAAAATCGCCAAGTATAAATTTCAACTTTAGACATTTTTTTAAAATAATATTTACTTAATACTATTAAATAAAAGTGCTTGTTAGATTATAAATAACAATTAAATTCTATTTTGATAGATATAACAGAATTTAAAAAAGATCTTTCAGAGTTAACCAAGCGCCTGGGTAATGCTCAGGATTGTCTTTGACGTCCCCAATTTAGTAGCTAAGAAAAAAGAGTTAGAGCAAATTGCTGCTCAACCAGAATTCTGGGGTAATCAGGCAGATGCAAAAAAACACATGCTCAACCTTGATGATGTTAGAGATCAACTTCAATTGTTAGATAAATGGAAAATGTTAATTTCTGATGCTGAGGCTTCTCTTGAGCTTTATTCCTTAGAGCCTGAAGAAGAAATGATTGTTGAGTCTCATCAAGGGTTAGTTACTTTAAGAGAGAATTTAGATAAGTGGGAATTCCAAAGATTATTATGTGGTGAATATGATAAAGAAGCTGCCATCGTCTCTATTAATGCTGGTGCAGGTGGCACTGATGCACAAGATTGGGTGGAAATTCTATTAAGAATGTATTCAAGATGGGCAGATAATAATGGAATGAGCTTAGAAATTACTGATTTATCTGATGGAGAAGAAGCAGGTATTAAAAGTGTTACTTTTGAAGTTAATGGTAAATATGCTTATGGTTATCTTCAAAATGAAAAAGGTACTCATAGATTAGTAAGAATCTCACCGTTTAATGCAAATGGTAAAAGACAAACTAGTTTCGCTGGAGTTGAGGTCATGCCAAAATTAGATCAAAGTATTTCATTAGATATTCCTGATAAAGATTTAGAAATTACAACTAGTAGATCAGGCGGAGCTGGAGGACAAAACGTTAATAAAGTAGAAACAGCAGTAAGGATTGTACATTTGCCTTCAGGAATCGCTGTAAGATGTACTCAAGAGAGATCTCAGTTACAAAATAAGGAGAAAGCAATGTTATTGCTTAAAGCTAAATTATTAGTAATAGCTAAAGAACAAAGAGCTTCTGAAATATCGGATATTAAAGGTGATATTGTTGAAGCTGCATGGGGTAATCAAATACGAAATTATGTTTTTCATCCCTATCAAATGGTCAAAGATTTAAGAACAATGAAAGAGACTAATGATTTAGATGCAGTTCTTAATGGTGGATTAGATCAATTTATTCATGAATTATTACGTATGAATATTTCTTCTAAAGAGTCTATTCAATAAATTCATGGCAAATCAAAACGAAAATTTAGAAAAAAAAGTTTCTCCTCCTAGCTTTATAAAACTAGCTATGAGAAATATGGTTAGGAAGGGTTCTAAAAGTATTTCTCATTTTTCAATTACTTTTTTAATTCTGATCGGACTTTTAATTTTAATAGCTACTTTAGGAAAGCCTAATATGCCTGTTTAATGAAAGTATGTATCAAAAAGATTTATATGACTTACAAATAGATTTAGTCTTTAAATGTAATGATTTTTCTAATTTATCAAATCATTTTATAAATAAGACAGATAAACTTATTTTCGAATCTGGTTTTTGGGAAGAAGTATTATTGTGTTGGATTAAAATAATTCTAGATGAAAAAGATACTTCTTTTCCAAATTTTATTTTAGATAAAAAAAGTTTTTCGTTAAGTTTGCAGATTATTAATGATAATGAAATTTCTTCTATTAATCAAAAGTGGATGAATAAATCTGGGTCAACTGATGTTTTATCTTTCCCAATTATTTCTGATGAAGATACTACTAAAGATTTAAATTTTGTTGAATTAGGAGATTTATTTATATCCTTAGAAACGGCTTTTAAACAATCCTTAGAATTTAATCATTCTATTAAAAAAGAAATGCTCTGGTTAGCAAGTCATGGATTATTACATCTTTTGGGATGGGAACATAATGATGATTATGAATTAGATAATATGTTAAATTTTCAAGAATATTTAATTTCAAATTTAGATTGAAAGATTTTATTAATCAACTATAAATGAAGAGTAAAGCAAAACTTTTAAAAAGTAGAAGAAGGTCTTATAGGACATCTAAAAATGTTTTAATAAGTTTTAGATACGCTTTTAATGGGATTAAATATACATTTAAAAATTCAAGAAATTTTAAAATTCAAGTTCTTTTTGCTCTTTTTAGTTTAATCATAGGTTCTATTCTTCAACTTGATAAAAGCGATTATTTGATTATGCTGGGGACTATTTTTTCTGTATTGACTTTAGAAATAATAAATACATCAATCGAATCTTTAGTTGATCTAGTGATTAAAAAAAAGTTTAGTAATCTTGCAAAAATTGCAAAGGACTGTTCAGCAGGTGCTGTATTATTAGCTTCAATTAATTCTGTTATTATTGGTCTATGCTTATTTATTCCTAAAATAAAGTTATTATTTTTAAATTGAAAAAGATATGTTTCTAGTTATCGATAATTATGATAGTTTTACTTATAACCTGGTTCAATACTTGGGAGAGCTTTCAGTAGAACATCATATAACAAAAGAATTATTAGTAAAAAGAAATGATGAAATTACTTTAGAAGAAATAAGTCATATTAATCCCGATGGTATTTTATTGTCTCCTGGTCCAGGGAATCCAGATCAGTCAGGTATTTGTCTGCCTATTCTCCAAAACTTATCAAAGGAAATTCCAATATTAGGCGTCTGTTTAGGTCATCAAGCCTTGGCTCAAGCCTTTGGCGGTAAAGTAATAGTTGGTAAAGAATTAATGCATGGAAAGACCTCAAAAATTATTCACAATAAAAAAGGATTATTCAAAGATATTGATAGCCCATTTGTAGCTACTAGATATCATAGTCTTATAGTAGATTCAGAAACTCTCCCCTCTTGTTTTGAAATAACTGCAACTCTAGAGGATTCAACAATTATGGCAATTTCTCATAAAGAATATAAAAATTTACATGGTGTTCAGTTTCATCCAGAAAGTGTTCTAACACAATTTGGACATAAATTAATCAGTAATTTTCTAAATATGGCTGAACACAAGTAAAATGTAATTATAAAATTTTCTATGAGTATTATCAAAATTAAAAAATTTTTCCTTTTTATATTATTTTTATTTTTAATACCCTCATCCGCTATGGCAGGTGATTTGTTATTAAAAAGTTTAGGTCATGGTAGTTTTTTAATTAAAGGAAGAGAGAAATCAGTTCTTATAAATCCTTTTAAGGCTATTGGTTGTGCAAGTGATTTAAATGAGCCAAAAGGCACCAATGCTGATTTTATTTTAGCTAGTTCAAAACTAGCTGATGAAGGATATAATCCAAATAATCAATTGATGTTTGTAGAACCTGGAGTTTATAAATTCGAAAATATATTATTAAATGGAATTGAGGTTCCTCATGACAGAGTTGGGGGAAGAAGGTTTGGTATGGCTACGGTTTGGAGTTGGGAGCAGAATAATTTAAAAATAGTCCATATGGGTGGAGCTGCAGGTGAAATGGATGTAAATAGTCAAATTATTTTGTCCCGTCCAGATATTTTATTTATTTCAATAGGAGGAGGACTCAAATCTTATAACGGAAGTGAGGCCTCAAATATAGTAAAAACATTAAAACCCTCAATTGTTGTTCCTGTCCATTTTATGAGAGGTAAAAATATTAGTGATAATTGTGATTTTTCTAATGCTGACTTTTTTCTTGAAAATATGCCAGATTTTAAAGTCAAATATCTTGGTACAAGCTTTGAAATAAATTCAAAAAGAATTGATAAAAATACTATTTATATTTTCAAAGATTAATTATTAAGATCTAATTTTTTATAAGTACTCCAGAAAAAACTCATTTGTTCTTGAGTTCCTATACTAACCCTTATAGAGTTCTCAATATCTTTTTTGTTTTTCATCTCTCTTATTAAGATACCCTTTTCTCTCATTTGTCTTGTCAAAATTTCAGGATTTTTTTTTGGCCAAATTAAAAAATAATTTCCTCCACCAAAATGTTTCCTAATTGCTATGGATTCAAATTTCTTCTCAATTAATACTCTCGCTTTTTTTACTTCAGAAACATAATTATCTATATAAGATTTATCATTTAGAGCAGCTAATGCAGCAGTAACAGCAAAACTGTTCACATCATAAGGTCCTGTCACTTTATTGATATATTGAATTATACTTTTATGTCCGAACGCAAAGCCAATTCTTAAACCAGCTAAACCAGCAGTTTTTGAAAGGGATTGAATAACAACTATATTTTTAATTCTTTTAAAATCTATTACTGGAAGAAGACTATCTCCGTTAAATTTCTCATAAAGTTCATCAACGACAATTAATGATTTTTTATTCAGATTTGCTAATTTAATTATTTCTTGAGCACTTAAAACAGTACCAGTTGGATTATTTGGATTACAAATAAATATTAATTTAGGTTTATGTTTAATAATTTTTTCTTTAAATCGCTTTATTGGGAAAAGAAAGTTTTCTCCTTCGTAGGCACAAGTTATTTTTCTCATACCTTGTATTTCAGAACAAGGAGAATAATAACCAAAAGTCGGGTTTGTGGTCAGAAATATTTCATCTCTATCGCCAAAAGAATTAAATATCGCATTTATTGCAGCATCAGCTCCATTAAACAAACCTATCTCTTCAGAGTCAAATTGCCTTGATTCATAATAGTGATTGGATACAAATTTTTTTAATAAGTTATATTCTGGATAGATTGAAATTTGATTTAAATTAATATCTTTGATAGCTTCATATACTTTTTGACTGGGACCTAAAGTATTTTCATTAAAATCTAAACGCAATAAATTTCTTCTGTTTTCTAAAGGTGCAGAATAAGATTGCATATTTATTATTTCCTTTCTTGGGAGAGGTGAAAGATTATTTATTTGATCAAATTCATTCATTACATTCTCTCTAAGGTTTCAATTCCAAGAAGCTCTAAACTTAATTTTAAAGTCTTTTCAGTTAAAGCACATAATGTGAGTCTTGAAATCTTTGTATCCATTTCCCCCTTAAGAATAGGAACTTGATCATAAAATCTATTAAAAGTCTTACATAATTCAAACAGATAATTACATAATCTATTTGGCATTAAGTCTTTTTCTATCGAAATAATAACTTCATCAAATTTAAGTAATTTCCTTATAAGCTTCCACTCTAAATCATTGCTATATGAAATAGATTCCAAATTTATAGCCTCTTGAGTCATATTATTTTTTCTATTAATTCCTGAAATTCTTACAAGTGTATATAAAAGATAAGGGGCCGTATTTCCATTAAGAGAAAGCATCTTTTCAAAACTAAATTGATAATTTGTGATTCTATTTTGGCTTAAATCGGCATATTTTACTGCTCCGATTCCAATAACTTTTGAAGTATTTAAAATAAAATCATCATTTTCAAAACGACTTTCGTTCTCTAATCTTTTTAATAGATCTTCTTTTGCTCTTTTAACTGACTCTGATAATAAATCTTTTAGTTTTATGGTATCTCCTTCTCTTGTTTTAAGTTTTTTTCCATCAATACCTTGTACTAACCCGAATGGGACGTGATTTGCTTCACAATCTTTAGGAATCCAATTAGCTCTTTTTGCAACTTGAAAAACTCCTGCAAAATGATTGGATTGACCATGATCTGTTACATAAATAATTCTAGCTGCATTATCTCCATAAGGTTCCTTATTAAATCGATATCTTAGAGCAGCAAGATCAGTAGTTGCATAATTAAACCCACCGTCTTTTTTTTGAATAATAAGTGGTAATGGATTACCTTCTTTATTAGTCATGCCATCAAGAAAAACACATTTTGCGCCTTGATCTTCTACTAAAATTCCCTTGTAATTTAAATCCTCAATTATTGATTTTAAAAACGGATTATAAAAGGATTCTCCTCTTTCCTTAATTTTTATGTTCAATATTTTATAGATTTGATCAAACTCTTGTCTTGATTGATTGCATAATAATTTCCATGCTTCAATTGATTTTTTATCTCCACTTTGTAATTGAACTACCTCTTCTCTTGATCTCTTTTGAAATTCTGTTTCATTATCAAATCTTTTTTTTGAAGCTTTATAGAATTCAACTAAATCGCTAATTTTGATCCTATCTATTTCTTTAAGATCACTTGAATATAAATCTTTAAGCTGAGTAATAAGCATTCCAAATTGTGTACCCCAATCTCCAATGTGATTTAGTCTTAAAACGATATATCCTCTAAATTCGAAAATTTTGGAGATCGAATCTCCTATAATTGTTGATCTTAGATGACCTACATGCATTTCTTTAGCAATATTAGGACTTGAAAAATCTACGATAACTTTTTTTTGGGAATGACTATTATTTTTATGGGATAAAGGAACACCAGCTCTCGGGCATTTAATATTAGATTTTATTGCTTCAATCAAAATTTTATTTTTTAATTTTATATTTATAAAACCTGGTCCAGCAATTTCTAAATCTTCACACAAATTAGATATCTTTTTATTTTCTTTAAGGGCCTCAATAAATGCTATAGCAATTTCTCTAGGGTTACTTTTATAAATCTTAGATAAAACCAGACATATATTACATTGATAATCACCAAACTCCTCTTTAGATGCTTGATTAATTAGATTTTTACGAATTTTTTCAAATTCTTCTTTCTTTTCATTTTTTATAAGACTTTCTAGAAGGGTTTCTTCAAAGCTTTTAGTTAATTCTTTAAAAATTACCTGCATGAATTATTAAAATGCTATTCGAGTCACTTAATTAATATAACGCATACTAAAATCAATCCAATTACTTTTAGTAATTGAAGAACTTGTTGAAATCAAATCAATTCCATCAATTAAATAGTTACTAATGTTAATTGGATCTATTCCAGATATCTCTATGATTAAATCATTCCTAATTGTTCTATTAGAGTTATTTGTTGATAACTCTCTTAATTCTTTAATACTTTTTTTAAGTAATTCAGGATTAAATTCATCTAACAAAATACTATCTGCACCTGCTAAAACTGCATCTTTTGCTTGCTTCATATCTTCTGCTTCAATAATAATATGAGTTGTAAAGGGAGTATTTAATCTAATTTTTTCAACTGCATTTTTCAAGTTATCAGTCCATGCAATATGGTTTTCTTTAATCATTGCAGCATCATATAATCCCATTCTATGATTAACACCACCACCACATTTAAAAGCATACTTTTCAAATATTCTTAAACCAGGAGTAGTTTTTCTTGTATCTGCTAAATTTATATTTGTACCTTTCAGAACATCTACAATATTTTTTGTATAAGTTGAGATTCCCGATAAATGCATTGAGATATTGAGACTTATTCTTTCACTTGCCAAGAGACTTCTTGAAGGGCCATTTAGTTCAAGAAGCTTTTGATCCTTCAAAAATTTTTCACCATCATTAATAAAAAAATTGCACTCTATCTTTTCGTCAATTTTTTTTAAAATTTCTTTTATTATTCCTACACCACAAAATATCCCTTCCTCTTTTGCTATCCAATGGGCTTTTCCTATTTTTTTGGTAATCGCAGAAGATGTTAAATCACCTTTACCGATATCTTCTTCAATCCAATAATCAATAATTCTAGTAATATTTGGAGAGTATAAATCCACTAAATTTGAAAAAGATAAAAATTTTATTTTAACTTTTAAAGTTTACTTTATACATTTATGTATTTTAATAAAAATTTATTTACCTATACAAAATTTGGAAAAAATATTATTTAGTAGATCTTCAGTTAATTCTTGACCTGTAATTCTCGATAAGTTTTTTATTCCATCTCTAACTTCAATTGATAATAAATCGAAGGGTAATTGATTAGCAATTATTGGATCAGTATCATTTAAATTTTTTAGGCAATCAGTTAGGTTTGATATTTGTCTCTCATTTAAAAAAATATCCATATTTTCAAATTCTTTTGATCCACATTTTTTAACAATCTTCTCGACTAGTTCTTTTTCGCCTTCATCATTTTTAATACTCATTAAAACAGAGTTCGATAAATTTTTTTTATTTACTTTTTTTGAATTAATTAAATCTTTTTTATTCCCCAAGATTGTAATTAATTTTTCTTGTGGAATTTTACTTATAATTTTTTCATCATCCTTATTTAATCCTTCTTCAAGACTATATAAATAGATTATATAGTCTGAGTTTTTAATCATTTCAAAGCTTTTTTCAATTCCAATATTTTCTATATATTCATCGGTTTCTCTAATGCCAGCGGTATCTATTATTTTTATTGGTATATCTTTTATAGTCAAATTCACTTCAATTATATCTCTAGTTGTTCCTGGGATACTGGTAACTATTGCTTTTTCTTTTTTTGAGAGAAGATTTAACAGAGAACTTTTCCCAACATTAGTTTTACCAATAAGAGCGATTGATATTCCATTATGGATATTAGCCCCCCTTTTTGAATTTTCTATAAGGATTTCTATTTTTTCTTTTATAGTTTTAATATTTCTAGAAAAATTATGATAATTAAACTCTGAAAAATCCTCTTCAAAGTCTACTCTTGCTTCTATTTCTGATAATTGCTCTATTAGATCATTTTTAATAATATCAATCTTTTTCTTTATTTCTCCCTTTACTCCATTAAAAGCTATTTCTGCTGATTTAAGATTTTTTGCATTAATCAATTGATTAATTGATTCTGCTTGAGTTAAATCTATTTTGCCATTAAGAAATGCTCTTTGACTAAATTCCCCTGGATTTGCAATCCTTACCCCAGGATTATTTGATAACAATGTCTCCATCACTTTATTTACAACAATTACTCCTCCATGACAGTGCAATTCAACAATATCTTCTCCAGTGAAACTATTAGGAGAATGCATAACTGTAATTAAAATTTCATCTATAAATTTATTTTCTAAATTATCCTTTATAAAGCCATGAAAAACTCTATGAGACTCCCAAGCATATTTAGATTTTGTTTCTACAATATTTTTACAGGAATTTATTGCTTCTTCCCCTGATACTCTTATAACTGCAATTCCTCCTTTACCTAGACTTATAGCCGAAGCTATAGCTGCTATTGTATCCTCAGTATCGATAATTGATTCCATCTCTCACTATGCTGGGGATAATTAAGTAGGCTTATCAAAGAAAACTTTCTTGATTGTAATTTCAAAATGAAGTTGATAAAGAATCTTCAATATAAAAAAATTCTATCATTATTTTTGAAACAAGATGGTACTCCCTTTTTTAATGCAAAGGGAGTAGCTGTTGGGGTATTTTGCGGATGCTTTCCTTTCTTTGGTTTTCAAACTTTATTAGGATTATTTTTAGCAAGAGTTGCGAAAGGAAATCTTTTTCTTGCTGCAATTGGTACTTGGATAAGTAATCCATTTACTTATGTACCTCTATATTTTTTCAATTATAAAGTTGGTTCATTTTTGCTAAAAAATTCACCAGATATTGTTTTTGATAAAAATTTACTGATTGAAGAATTATGGGAAAAAGGAAGTGTTTTTTCATTAAGGTTAATTTTGGGTTCAGCATTAGTTGGATTTTTATTAGCTTCTATTTCAGGAATCATTGTTTTTTTGCTATATAAAAGAAAAATAAAAAAAAATAGCATCTTAAAATTCTTCTAAGTTTAAATTAACTTATTCCTACCCTTGCAATATCTAATACATCAGCCATTGATTTAATTTGATCAATAGTTTTGTGGAGTTGACTATAACTTTCTAGACCAACACATAAATTAATTATTGCAGGTTTACCAAAAGCGGTTTTTACATTTGCATCGCTAACATTTATCCCTTTATCAGATAATCTCATAAGAATATCTTTTAAGACGCCTACTCTATCTATAACTTCTATTCTCAGTTGAATTGGGAACTTATTGTCAAGAATCTTATTCTCTTGGTTCCATGCAACAGGTAATCTTCTCTCTATTGGTATTGGGATAACATTCTCACAATCTCTTCTATGAATAGTGATACCGTGATTACCTAGAGAGACAGTTCCAATTATTTCTTCCCCAGGAAGTGGACTGCAGCATTTACCGATTCTATAATCTAAGCCTTCGACACCAGTGATTGGTGATTTATTAGTTGCATGAGATTTGGTTGCTATCGAATGATTTTTATTTATAAGAGATTTTGCTAATTCTTCGTTAGATTCATTTTTAATTTCTTCTGTCTGTATTTTAATCTCTTCTCTTAATCTATTCAATACTTGATGTAAAGTTAAGCCCCCAAATCCTAATGATGCTAGTAGATCTTCCGTAGACTTTAAATTACATCGATGTGCAACTTTTTTCATGGCATCACTTGAAATTAATGATTCAAATCCGTTACGACCTATTTCTTTTTCAAGTAGATCTTTTCCTCTTTTAATAGTTTCATCTCTATGGCTTTTTTTATACCACTGCCGAATTCTATTTTTTGCAGTTGGAGTAACTACAAAATTCAACCAATCTAAGCTTGGAGTTGAATTATTATTAGTTAAGATTTCGATAAAGTCCCCATTTTGCAATGATGTAGATAGAGGAGATAGCTTTTCATTTATTCTTATACCGTTACAATGATTGCCTATTTCTGAATGTATTCTATAAGCAAAATCGATTGCAGTAGATCCTTTCCTTAGGCCAACAACATCTCCTTTTGGTGTAATCACAAATACCTCTTCATCGAATAAATCTTCTTTTATAGAGGCTAGATAGTCATTATGGTCTCTCTCATTACCTTCTTGTTGCCACTCTACTAATTGTCTAAGCCAATTAAATCTTTCTGCATTACTAGATGCAGGTGAACCGCCTTCTTTATATTGCCAATGTGCAGCTATTCCGAATTCTGCAATTTGATGCATTGAACTCGTTCTTATTTGAACTTCAATAGGCCTATGTCTGCCGATCACGGAGGTATGCAAGGACTGGTAACCATTTGGTTTTGGTAAACCTATATAATCTTTAAATCTTCCTGGAATTGGCCTAAAAGTATCATGAACGACTGCTAAAGCTTTATAACAGCTATCTAAATTGCTAACGATAATTCTTAAAGCAGCAACATCATAAATCTCGCCAAATTGTTTTTGTTGTCTTTCCATTTTGCTCCAAATACCATAGAGATGTTTTGGTCTTCCCGTAATTTCAAAATTTCCTAAACCTGAAGAGACTAAGTTTTCCTTCATCAAATTTAAGGTAACGTTTAACCTTTTTTCTCTATCACTTCTTTTAACGGCAATTTGATCTTTTAAATTTTTATATTCCTCTGGTTCAAGAAATTTAAATGCTAGATCTTCTAATTCCCATTTAAATCTATTTATTCCTAACCTATTTGCTAAAGGGGCATATATTTCTCTCGTTTCTCTTGCAATTCTCTCTTTTCTTTCTTCGTTAAGCCATTGAATTGTTCTCATATTATGTAGTCGATCTGCAAGTTTAACTAAAACAACTCTTATGTCGCTTGCCATAGCTAAGAACATTTTTCTAAGATTTTCAGCCTGTGCTTCAGTTCTATTATTAAAGTGAATACCTCCTAATTTAGTTACACCTTCTACAAGTACTTTTACTTCTAAGCCAAAATTAACTTCTATCTCTGAAAGAGCAATTCCTGTGTCTTCAACAACATCATGTAATAGGCCGGCAGCTATAACTGATGAACTCGCGCCTATTTCTTTAAGCAGATCTGCAACAGCTATGGGATGAATTATATATGGCTCTCCACTTGCCCGAAGTTGTCCATTATGAGCTTCATAAGCAAGTTTGAAAGCTTTTCCTATCAGATCTTGATTCGAATCATTTTTTTTATTTGATACTTCATAGTTTTCAATAATCTCAAGAAGCCAATTAGGAATATTTATCTCATACTTCAAAGATTCACTTTCATAATTTTTATTTTCAGGCAAAATGATTGTTGAAACTTTAATTTCATTTTTTTCTTTTGAATTCGCAGTTGCCTCAGACATATAATGTTGCTTTAAATTTATTTTATTTAGGACTAGAGAAATTTGCTACAAAATTATGAAAATAAATAAAAGTAAAATTCTTGAAATCCGGAATCTAAATGTCAAATATGGTTCTAATCAGAAATCTACCATAAAAAACTTTAAATTAGATTTGTTTAAAGGAGATCACTTAGCAATAATAGGTCCTTCTGGATGCGGTAAAACAACATTTGCAAAAACAATTGTAAATATGCTTCCTGAAGGTTCAATTACTCAGGGATTTATAAAAATATCTGGAGAAGATCTAACTAAAATTGATAAAAAACAAATTCAATTATTTAGAAGAAATAATTTTGGATTTATTTATCAAGATTCTATAAAAAAACTGAATCCTTTAATGACAGTTGGAGATCATTTAAAAGAATTAATCAAAACACACTTTCAAAACTATCCCCCTTTAATTATTAAAGAATTAGTAGAAGAAAATTTTAGAAAAGTAGGAATAGATATTGAAAGATTAGATTCATTTCCTCATCAATTTAGTGGGGGAATGAGACAAAGAGTTTCAATTGCAATGGCTTTAGCTTTGAAACCTAAAATATTAATAGCAGATGAACCTTCAACCAGTCTCGATTCTAAGACTAGTTTTGAAGTCATGAATCAAATTCTTTGTTTATGTGAGAAATCTGGAACTACTTTGGTTTTGATTAGTCATGATATTAATCTTGCAGCAAGGTGGTGTAAAAAAGTCCTGATAATGGATCAAGGATTAATTCAGGAGCAAGGAAATATAAAAGAAGTTTTCAAATCGCCTAAATCAAAAATTGGAGTTAAATTGGTAAATGCAGCAATTATATCTTTGAAGCCAAGAAAAATAATTACCTCTATAAGTGATGTTGTTTTAGAGGTGAATAATTTAAGACATTGGTATAAATTAAATTCTTCAATTTTACGACCCAAATGGAATAAGGCTTTAAAAAAAGTTAGTTTTAAATTATATAGAAATGAAGTCCTTGGAATTGTTGGATCTTCTGGGAGCGGAAAAAGTACTTTATGTAGAGCTTTAATAGGACTCTTGAAGGTGAGAGGAGGTGAAATAAAAGTTTATGAAAGAAATTTAGAATTACACAAAAAAAATTCTAATAACTTTAAAAATATACAAATAATTTTCCAAGATCCTTTTTCAAGTTTGAATCCAAAAATGAAAATTAAAAATATTTTGAAGGATATATTTTTAATTCAAAAAATATCTAATAATTATCAAATTAAAAATGAGATTAAACTAATTTTAAAAAATTTAAATCTACCTTCAGATTCTGAATTCTTAAACTCATACCCCAATCAATTGTCTGGCGGTCAATTACAAAGAATTTCAATTGCAAGATCATTATTACTTAAACCAAAAATTCTCATCTGCGATGAAAGTGTAAATATGTTAGATGCATATGTAAAAGTTGAGATACTTGATTTACTTAGAAAGATACAAGAAAAAATGGATTTAACTATAATTTTTATTACTCATGATTTAGGAATTGCAAAGAAATTTTGTAATAGATTATTAGTTATTAATGATGGACAGATTATTGAAGAAGGAGATTCAGCTACAGTTTTTTCTAATCCTAAGAATAATGTTACAAAAGCTTTGGTAAATAGCTCCTTAAACCTTAATTGATTTTTTTAAGACTCTCAATAATTTCTGAAATTCTTGGGGTAATTCTGCTTCGAATTTCATTTCTTCTCCATTTATAGGATGAAAAAGTCCTAGCTCTACAGCATGTAAAGCCTGACCATCCAATTTGCAAGGAAGCTTTTTGCACCTTCCATATAAAGGATCACCAAGAATTGGGTGATTCATATGTGCACAATGGACTCTTATTTGATGAGTTCTTCCAGTATCTAATTTGAAGCTCATTAATGAATAATTACCTAATCTTTCTAATAATTTCCAATAAGTACAAGCATATCTCCCGGAATTTTCATCAACTACCGCATACTTCAATCGATTTAATTTATCTCTACCTATGTGTCCAACAATTTTACCTTCTGAAGTATTTGGGACTCCATGAATTACCGCAATATAGTTTCTTGAAGCGATTTTTTCTTTTATTTGTATTTGAAGATTGATAAGAGATTCTTGGCTTTTTGCTACAACCATACAGCCAGAGGTGTCCTTATCTAATCTATGAACTATCCCAGGTCTTAACTTGCCATTTATTCCAGGTAAATCTTTACAGTGAAAAAGTAGTCCATTTACTAATGTGCCTGATTTATGTCCTGGAGCTGGATGGACTATGAGTCCTGATTGTTTATTAATTACAATAATGTGTTCATCTTCAAAAAGAATATTCAAATTCATCTTTTCTGGCTTTAAATATATGAGAGGTTCTGGAGGAGGCATCCAAATTTGTATATTATCTCCTGTTTTTAGTGGGGTTTTAGCTTTTGCAGTTTTGTAGTTAACAAGGACTAATCCCGCGTTTATAAAATGTTGTATTCTTGCTCTACTCTGTTCAGGCCTCTTGCTTACTAGCCACCGATCGAGTCGCATAGGAAGGGACATTTCATAAGTAATTTCTATTAATTCTCCTTCTCCTACTCCAAAAGAGTTTTTATCGCTTGAGTTCATATTGGCACTTCCAAAGCAATCTTTCCTAGCATTTGATTACGATAATCTTCTAATAATTTGTGAGCCATTCTTCTTTTATCACCTGAGGTATGTTTCAAGGCTACAAGATCAATCCATTCATGAGGGCTATCAAAGTTCTTCAATATATCAACTCCATATCTATCAGATATTTTTGAAAGTGAAATATTCGCATTTTTATCTTCTTTTAATTTGAAAATTATTTTTATAAATTCAATCGCAACACTTTCTATTTCATAAGCAGCCTCTCCAATATCATCACAAAGTGCAAGATTCAGAGCCGATTTTTGATTCTCTAAATTAGGAGGTATAACACCGGGGGCATCAAGCAAATCTATTCCACTGTCTAATCTGATCCATCTAAGATTACGTGTTACTCCTGCTTTCCTAGCGCTTTCAACAACTTTTTTCTTGGCGATTCTATTTATTAATGCAGATTTTCCTACATTAGGAAAACCGAGGGTAAGCGCTCTAATTGGCCTAACCTTCATTCCTCTAGATAACCTTCTGTTATCAATTGATAATCGGGATTCCTTAGCAGATTTACAAATTTCTTTTATTCCTTTACCATTTTTTGCATCACACCAAAGAGGATATATATTATCTTTTTTAAACCACTTGTTCCAATTAGTTATAGTTTCTGTAGTTATCATATCTGCACGATTTATCACAAGGATATGTTTTTTATTTCTAATCCATTGATTAAGATGAGGATGACCTGTTGATAAAGGGATTCTTGCATCTCTAACTTCTATAACTAAATCTACTCTTTTTATCACTTCAGTTAGCTTTTTTTCGGCTTTAGCAATATGGCCTGGGTACCATTGAATTTTAGGTATTTCCAATTGATTAAATCCAACAAGTTGTACGTATAAACCTTTTGATTCTTATTAATTTCAAAAGTAATTACATTTAATATTAATGTAAATATTAAATTTTTTTTATTTTTATAAATTTTATATTTCTACCTAATTTTTAAAATTTATTAAGGCATAAGTAACACTTACTACTTTTTAACCCAATAAGCTCAAATTAACGTTAGGGTTTCATGGTAAAAATAGGATGTTTTAATGTCGAAGTTGTCTCTTTCCAGTCTTGATAAGTCTAAATTAGAAGGGAAAAAAGTTCTTGTAAGGGTAGATTTTAATGTCCCATTAAATGAAAATGGTCAGATTACTGATGATACTAGAATAAGAGCAGCAATCCCAACGATAAAATATCTTATAAATAATTCGGCAAAAGTTATATTAGCGGCTCATTTTGGAAGACCTAAAGGGAAAGTTAATGAGAAAATGAGATTAACCCCAGTTGCTGCCAGATTAAGCGATATATTAGAACAAAAAGTTAATCTGACTGAAAGCTGTATTGGTGTTGAGGCTCTAGCTAAATCTAATAGTTTACATAATGGCGATGTTTTATTACTAGAAAATGTTCGTTTTTATGAGGAGGAAGAAAAAAATGATTTAGATTTCGCTAAAAATTTAGCTTCTCATGCCGATATGTATGTTAATGATGCCTTTGGAGCTGCGCATAGAGCTCATGCTTCAACGCAAGGAGTTACAAAATTTTTAGAGCCTGCCGTTGCAGGATTTTTGTTAGAAAAAGAGTTGAAATATTTACAGGGCGCAATTGATGCTCCAAAACGTCCTCTTGCAGCAATAGTAGGAGGTTCTAAAGTAAGCAGCAAAATTGGAGTTTTGGATTCTCTTTTAGATAAATGTGACAAAATTATTATCGGAGGAGGTATGATTTTTACTTTTTACAAGGCAAGAGGATTAGATGTTGGGAAGAGTCTTGTTGAGGAAGATAAACTTGAACTAGCAAGAAATTTAGAGGCAAAAGCAAAAACTAAAGGGGTTGAGCTCCTATTACCATCTGATGTATTACTTGCAAATGAGTTTTCTCCTACTGCAGAAAGTAAAGTCTCTCAAATAGATTCAATAAGTGGTGATTGGATGGGCCTAGACATTGGGCCACAATCAATCAAAGTTTTCCAAAATGCTCTTGCCGAATGCAAAACAATTATTTGGAATGGTCCAATGGGTGTTTTTGAATTTGATAAATTTGCTGAAGGCACAAATGCAATAGCAACAACCCTGGCAGATTTAAGTTCTTTCTCTGAGGTTTGTACAATTATTGGTGGAGGAGATTCTGTAGCTGCAGTAGAGAAAGCTGGCTTGGCTGAAAAAATGTCACATATATCCACTGGTGGAGGGGCTAGTTTAGAGCTTTTAGAAGGTAAAACTTTACCTGGAGTAGCTGCTTTGAAAGAAGCTTAAACTATATTTTCTCAACAATTTCAACGCTTTTAGTGAAAGAAATCGTCCCTTTCGGATGAGCTATAATACCCGACCATATTTGTCTAGCTGGTTCTGATGATGCTCTAGTTGTTTTAAAAATGCCTCCAGAGGCTAAAGGTTTAATATTGATTTCTTTTTTTAAATAAGATTCATCCTCATGCGATATTATGCCTCCAGCTATAATTACATCACCAAGCGGTTCATTTAGAATAATATCAATATCATATTTTGTACCAGTAAGAACTTCCTCAGGAATTCTAAAAATAATATCTATTTTGTTTTGGTCATTTCTAATAGTAGTTAATAAATTTTTTATATATCCATTATTTATTTTGGCATTTTGACTGGAAAATACATACTCAAAATTAGATTCAAGAAAGTAAATTTCCCCATTAACTATTTTCTTTCCATTAACTTTGATATTAAATATTTTTTCTTTAGAGTTTACTTCGCTTAATCTTTTAATTTGCCATTTTGAATTAGGAAAATCTTTGATTATTCCCTTAAATTTCTCTTGAATTTGAAAGTTTTCATCTTCTTTAAAAATGGTTTTTATCAATTTTAAGTTTCGAGTATTTAATGCATTCTCAAGATTTTTTCTTATATCAACGTTTGTAATTTGTGTGATTGCTAATTTCGGGGAAATGAGATAAATAAATATATAGACAAATAAACCTGATTTTGCAAACAAATTTAAATTAAACATTTTCATAACTTTATTTTACTTATTTAATTTTTAATGTCTAAAAAAAGAAATAATTTATTAATCGCGGCAAGTGGAACTGGGGGTCATATTTTTCCTGCTTTAGCAGTCTCTAAAAAGGTTGAAAAGGATTGGAATATTCATTGGTTAGGCGTGAAAAAAAGACTCGATTCTGAAATTGTACCTAGAAAATATAATCTTTTGACTTTAAATTTGGAGACACCAAAGAATAATGTTTTTATAATATTTCAATATCTAAAAATTTTATTTTCAATTTTTAATATTTTAAAAATCCTAAAAGAAAAAAAAATTAATTTAGTCTTTACAACTGGTGGATATATTTCAGCACCCACAATTCTTGCTGCTAAGTTACTTAAAATACCTGTCATCATACATGAATCAAATTTAATACCAGGCACGGTTACAAAATATTTTGGTTTTCTATGTGAATTTGTTTTTCTTGGTTTTAAAGAAACAAATTTTTATTTAAAAAATTGTAAAACTATTTTCACTGGAACTCCTCTTAGGGAGGATTTTTATGAAATTAATCTTTTACCAAAATGGGTTCCAAGAGGAAAAGGTCCTCTTCTAATAGTTATGGGAGGAAGTCAAGGTGCAAAGAGGATTAATGAAATTTTTTACGAATCTCTTGATTTTTTAATAAAACAAAATTTTCGAATAGTTCA
Source organism: Prochlorococcus sp. AG-670-O17 (assembly GCA_003211315.1). Classification (GTDB taxonomy): domain Bacteria; phylum Cyanobacteriota; class Cyanobacteriia; order PCC-6307; family Cyanobiaceae; genus Prochlorococcus_A. The sequence continues at coordinate 85,601 of QCTC01000001.1, forward strand.
CATTATTGGAGAAAATAACTTAAATATTTCGGTAAAAAAACAATCTAATAATTATGTTCAAAAGAAATTTACTAATCAAATTGCATCTTTGATGCAAAACTGTGACCTCGTAATATCAAGATCTGGAGCAGGAACAATAAATGAACTTATACAAACTGGAAAACCATCAATTCTAATTCCATACCCTAATTCAAAAAATAATCACCAAGAGAAAAATGCAATGATTCTCTCTTCTATTGGGGGTGCAATTTTAATGAATCAAAATCAATTATCAAAGGTATTTTTTGAAGATACTTTGAAGAGAATTTTAAAATTTAAATTAAAAAAAGGAAAACCTAAATATGAAATTTTAGATTTAATGAAAGAAAATATCAAAAATTTTAATTCACTAAAATCTACAAATGAGATTAAGGACTTAATAAACTATTTTTTAAAGGAATTTTGAATTTCTCTACATAAAATTTTATTTTTTTTTCTAGTCTGCAAACTTATTCTTGCCCAATTTTTATTGAGAAATCTAAATGAGCTGCATTCTCTAATTAATATACCTTTGTTTTCTAAATATTTAATATTAGAAGACAAGGAGAATTTACTTTCTATTAAAAAAAAGTTAGTTGAAGAGTTATGTACTTTAAGACTTTTTATCTTCGATAATTCATTTGAAACCCAATTTTTCTCTGTATTTACCCATTCATGAATCTTTGTTGTCCATTCGTTATAAAAAATTTTATTACTCAAAATTTCTATTCCAGCTTTTATAGCAAATGAATTTAATGGCCAAGGGTCTCTTTTAATATTCCATCTTTTTATTTTTTCAGATGAGGCAATAATATAACCTAATCTTAAACCTGCAATATTAAAGAGTTTAGTCAAGCTTCTAATAACTAATAAATTATCATATGTTTTAGTAAGTGGAATTAAAGACTCTTTCTCGCCATTAGGAGTTATGGCTAAGAAAGCTTCATCACAAATAACTAGTTTATATTTTTTTAGAATTATTTCTAAAGATTTTTTATCCCATAATTGGCCCGTGGGGTTATGTGGATTGGTTATCCAAAGAACATCACAAATTGGTTGAAGAGGAAAGGTTTGGGGAAAACTACTACTCCAAATTTTTGGCAATTCTGAATACTCAAAGCTAGCGTTCCAGCAATTTAGTGATCTTTCATAATCTACGAATCCTGGACTTGGTATACAACTTGCTCCAAATTTGGAAGCTTCAAAACCTGCCCAAGTTATTAATTCAGAAGCTCCATTACCTGGCAATATATTATCAGGATTTATTTGATGAAATTCTCCAATTATTTCTCTCAAATTATTTAGATTCCTTTCAGGATAATATCGAAATCCTAGAGTTTTAATTTCTGAAAACAAAACATCTAATATTAGCTTTGGGGGATCAAAAGGAACTAGTGAGGCACTTGAATCAATTATTTTAGATGGTAATAAATTTAATTTTTTTGCCTTAGTTAATATATTTCCTCCATGCTTGAAGTCTAAATCATTCAAAGTATCGGGGTTGAATTTAGCCATAAATTATCTTAAATTCTATTCAATCCATTTTAAGTTTGATCCAATAGCTTCTCTTACATTTGATAATTGGTGAATATTAATTTGTTTTATGATCCCATTAAGAATATTTGGGACTAATTGAGGACCTTTATATATCCATCCAGTGTATATTTGAACTAAAGATGCTCCAGAACATATTCGTTCCCAAGCAGATTCCGCACTATCTATTCCACCTACTCCTATTAAATTAATATTTTTATTAATGTTGTGAATATGTCTAATTATTTGATTTGCTTTTTGTTGAAGTGGTTTGCCACTTAATCCTCCATTTTCCTCAGAAAGTAATAGACCTGTTTGTTTCATTTTTCTTTGTTCAAGACCTAATCTATCTAGACTAGTATTGGTTGCAATTATTCCATCAATATTCTCATCAAGTATTAGTTGGCATATATCTTCAATATCTTTATAGTTTAAGTCTGGTGCTATTTTCACAAATAAAGGTGGACAATTATCTAAATTTTTAACTTCTCTAAGTAGTTCTTTGAGAAGAATAGGATCTTGTAACTTTCTTAGTCCTTTAGTATTAGGTGAACTGACATTTATAACTGCGTAATCACAATAAGGAATCAAAAGTTTTAAAGAAGTTAAATAATCTTCAGTAGCTTTGGATAAGCTTGTAATTTTAGATTTCCCAAAGTTTATGCCCAAACAATTATTTTTTCGATGCTTTTTTAATTCTACATTTTGCTTTAAAAAGTTTTTAACAAGATCTTGGGCACCATTATTATTGAATCCCATTCTATTTAATGCTGCCTGCTCTTTAGCCAATCTAAATAATCGTGGTTTAGGATTCCCAGATTGAGCAAATTTAGTAACTGTACCAATTTCAGCAAAACCAAATCCAAAATCCTTCCAAATATTTGCAGCATTACCATTTTTATCAAAACCTGCAGCTAAACCTACTGGATTACAAAAATCTATCCCACATATTTTTTGATGTAATCTTTTATCAATAACGCAAAATTCTTGATTTAAACTTTTTATTATTCTTGAAATTAAAGGCCAATTTCTATTTTTTGAACTAAAGGTGAGAAGACTTAAGGATAAATTTGTAAGGTACTCTGCATCTATTCCGACATCTTTTTTAAGAATAGGAGTTACCAAGTTCTTATAAATATTATTAAAAGTTCCTTTCTGATCAATCATGAAAATATTAAGATTAAGTATTAGTATTCTCTATTATCCAATATTTTTCATTTTTAGGAATTAATCTCCAATTACGCCATTCAAATAGTTCATATTTTTGAATGAGTATATAACTTTCTTCTCCAAGTAATTCATTCAATTCACTAGAATTTAAACAATATTCATTTTCAGCAAATTGTTCAATTAATTTATTTTTGGAGAATAATTTTTGGATTTCATTAGTTTCTGTCTCTTTTGAAAAGTCTCTTGCTTCAAATGATTTTTCGACTTCTCCAAGAATAGGTATTCCTTTGCTATAGCTTGTAGCAATTAAATCCACTCTTTCATTCTGTTTATCCCCACTATGACCTTTTACGAATTCCATAAATAGACCTTTTATTCTTAGATCATCTATTTTTTGCCATAAATCCAAATTTCGAACAGATTTACCTGCGCTTGTTTTCCATCCATTTCTCTTCCAATTGATTATCCATTTTGTATAGCCCTCAATAACATATTTACTATCTGTTCTTAATTTAAAGTTTTCTTTTAATTGAAAATGTTTTAACTTTTCGAGAGTTTTTATAGCTGCAGTAAGTTCCATTCTATTGTTAGTGGTATTTTCCTCAGAACCACCTATTTCTATTTCACTATTATCATTAAAAATTATTAGACCTCCCCACCCACCAGGACCTGGGTTTCCACTGCAAGCGCCATCTGTTGCAGCTTCAATTGCAATATTTTTTTTACTATTCATAATAGTAAAGCCGATATATCTAATATCGGCTAGAAAAATTTTTACTCTATTTAAGTGTAACTTTACCGCCAGCTTCTTCAATCTCTTTCTTTAAAGTTTCAGCATCTGCTTTCGCGATACCTTCTTTAACTGTCTTTGGTGCTGATTCAACAAGTGCTTTTGCATCCCCAAGACCAAGACCAGTAGCATTTCTTACAACTTTAAGGACTTTGATTTTAGCCGCCGCATCAAAGCTTTCTAGAATTACGTCGAATTCAGTTTGCTCTTCGGCTGTGCCGCCGTCTCCATCTCCCCCTCCAGCACCTGGAGCTGCCATTACTACACCAGCTGATGCAGCTGCAGAGACTCCAAATGCCTCTTCAATTTGTTTAACAAGCTCAGACGCTTCTAAAAGTGAGAGGGATTTTAATGATTCGAGAATTTCTTCAGTTTTTGCAGTCATTTTCTTAATAGATAATTAATTGTGAAGTTTAAGATTCTGATTTTTCAGAATGTTGTTTAAGTGATCTAGCAAGTCCAGAAGGCACTTCATTGATAGAAATAGCAATTTTTGTAGCAACACCATTTAGTGCTCCGGCAATTTTTGCCATTAGTACCTCTCTCGAAGGTAGACTTGCGATCTCTTTTATTTCAGATTCGCTGAGAAGTCTACCCTCAAATAAAGCTCCTTTGGTTTCGGATTTTTTTGTCTCATTCTGAAAAGATTGAATTGCTTTTACAGCTCCTCCAACATCTTCTTTGATTAAAACAAAAGCATTAGTCCCTGTGAGTAAAGATTCAAGATCAGACCAACAACTATTCCCATCAATTGCTTTACGCATTAATGAGTTTTTAGTTACTTTGCAGATGCCATTATTTGTTTGCAATCTTGATCGCAAATCAGACATCTCCTTGATAGTTAAACCTTTATAGTCAAGAACTACAGCCATTTCCGAATCATCTAACAGAGATTTTATTTCTGAGACGATTTTTTGCTTATTCTCTATTGTTCGGCCCATTGTCGTTTTTGGATCGTAATTTAGGAAGAGCAGGAAATGCGGCAAAGTCCATTTATGAAAGAGGCCGCACTTATTAGATCCAAAAAGAAAATAATTAAGACGAAACCTCGGCAGGATTTAATAATTTAGCCGAAACTAAATAAACCTACTTTCTTTGGCCGTATTATTGCTTTAAAATTATACTACAGAGCGTTAACTTTCAGGTTGATAATCTTGCAAGGCATTTATATCGACTTGAACGGAAGGTCCCATAGTTGAAGTTACATAAAAACTTTTCCAATACTTACCCTTAGCGCCACTGGGCTTATTTTTATCAATCGATTCTTGTAATGTCTTTAAGTTTTCAAATAAAGCATTTTCGGTGAAACTAGCTTTCCCAAAGCGAACATGCACTATTCCAGCTTTATCTGCTCTGAATTCTAATTTACCCGCTTTAAATTCTTTTATTGCACTAGCTATATCACCAGTTACAGTACCGGCTTTAGGATTTGGCATTAAACCCCTTGGACCTAATACTCTTCCAAGTTTTGCTACTTTTGGCATCATATCAGGAGTTGCAATAAGCAAATCAAAATCCATATTGCCTTTATTAATGCTTTCTACAAGATCCTCTTCTCCAAAAAGATCTGCACCTGCAGATTTGGCTTTTGCTACATTTTCACCGCTAGTGATAACAGCAATTTTAATACTTTGACCAGTACCATTAGGTAGAGCTACGGTTGTTCGTAACTGTTGATCTGTGTATTTTGGATCAATACCTAAACGAATATGAGCTTCAATGGTCTCATCAAATTTAGCGTTTGCATTTTTCTTGATAATACCTAAGGCATCAAGGGGAGCATATTTGCGATCTTCTATCTTTGAGGATAGATCCGCCATTCTTTTAGAAAGTTTTTTCATAATTAATTTGGGTTCAAACGGTTAAAGAATTAACCTCCCCTAAAAAGTGAATGTTTGGGATGGAATTTATTCAGTAATTGAAACGCCCATATTTCGAGCAGTTCCTTCAATCACCTTCATAGCTGATTCAATACTTGTACAGTTTAAATCAGGAAGCTTTGTTTTGGCTATCTCCTCTAATTGAGATTTACTAATATTTCCAACAGATCCTTTTGAAGATTCACCAGCTCCTTTTTCTATTCCAGCGGCTTTAGTTATTAAGACTGAAGCAGGTGGAGTTTTGGTTATAAATGTAAAGCTTCTATCTTCAAAAACTGAAATTTCAACAGGAATAACAAAACCGGCTTTGTCTTGTGTTCTTGCATTATATTCTTTGCAAAATGCCATGATATTGACACCATGCTGACCTAATGCTGGACCCACTGGTGGGGCTGGGTTTGCTTTGCCAGCTTGAAGTGCTAGTTTAATAACCGCAACAATTTTTTTTGCCATTAGTTTCTTGAATTTTAACGGGGTTTTAAATAATTAATTTACTCGATAAACAAAAATAATAATTAATTTTGTTTATTGATTTGGGAGAATTCTAATTCTACAGGAGTTTCGCGCCCAAAGATTGAAAGTAATGCTTTTAATTTATTTCTTTCACCCGAAACTTCTATTACTTCACCTTGGAAATCCTTAAAAGGTCCACTAGTAACAATAATTCTATCTTTCTCCTCAAGATCTAATTTTATTACAGCTTTCTTCTCCGAGGCGCGCTTAAATATTCTATTTACCTCTTGCCTTGATAAGGGTCGAGGTTTGATATGTCCTCGTGATCTGCCGCTGCCTCTTCCATCTTCTGCTCCAACAAAATTAATGACATTAGGAGTACTTTTTACAGCCATCATTGTATCTTCATCCAGAATCATCCTAACCAAGACATAGCCAGGGAAAACTTTTTCCTCTGTAGTTTGTCTGGAACCATCTTTCTTGAGTTTAATACCAGGAGTTTGAGGAATCTCAATCTCTATAATTCTATTATTAACTCCTAACGTAACTGACCTTTGCTCGAGAGTAGCTTTTACTTTCTTTTCACAGCTTGATGCAACTTGAACCGCATACCATCTAGCAATACTAGTATTAGCTTTGTTGGGACTTAGGTTTGTTGTCAATTCATTACTCATTTTTCTTTCTATGGAAACTGGATAAATGATCTTTTTAAAATTATAGGGTTGAATCTATATTTAAAAATTTTTAATTTAACGGAAAATTTGCGATGCTGCCCATCCATAAAACCTACTTACAGATGCAATTGCTGCTGCCGAAAAGGATACCATAATGATAACAGCAATAGATTCGCTAAATAACTGTTGTCTGTTAGGCCATACAACTAGTTTGAGTTCATCGAATGTAGAAGTTAAAAAATTCTTCTTTTTCTTGGGCTCTTTTATTTCAGAAGTCTCTTTTTTAAGAGGTTCTTGATTAGTAGGACTTGTCACAAAATTTTAATTAAGTTTAAGCTTAAAAAACTTAAAACTATTTTAGCTCATCAGCTAGGTTTAAATAAAATCTCATCTTTTTTTGAAGGACTAATCTTTACAGATATATTTTTTTTATTCTTAAAATTATCTTCTAATAATTTTGATGCAAGAGGATTTTCTATTTGTCTTCTAAGCTCTCTTCCTAAGGGCCTAGCGCCATATTCAGGCTGATAGGAATCATTAGCAATCTTTTGTATAACTCTTTTATCAATATTAATTTTTATCCCCTGTTCAAGTAATAATTTCTTTAAATCTTCTATTTGTAAAAGAATTATTTTTTGTAGTTGATCAATTGATAGTGTATCAAATTTTACTATTTCGTCGATTCTGTTTAAAAATTCGGGTCTAAAAATAGAGGATAATGATCTATTTATAGAATCTTGTAAAGTTTGTTTTCTTAACTCGGAATTTTCTTTGTAATTCGGAGTTTTTTTTGAATCTTCTAATATTATTTTTCCAGCTAAATTACTAGTCATTATTATTACTGTATTTTTGAAGTCAACTGTTCTTCCTTTAGAATCAGTTAATCTTCCTTCATCTAAAACTTGTAGGAGGATATTGAAAACTTCTGAATGGGCTTTTTCGATCTCATCAAGAAGAATTACAGAATAAGGTTTTCTCCTAACTGCTTCAGTTAATTGCCCTCCCTCTTCGTAGCCAACATAACCAGGAGGAGCTCCTAAAAGTCTTGCGACAGCGTTCTTCTCCATATATTCACTCATATCCAATCTTAATAAAGCTTCTTCTTCATCAAACAATGATGATGCTAGAGATTTTGCTAATTCTGTCTTGCCAACTCCTGTCGGACCCATAAATAAGAATGATCCAATTGGTCTTTTAGGGTTCTTCATTCCAACTCTCGCTCTTCTTATCGCAGAAGAAACAGCTCCTATAGCTTTTTCCTGTCCAATAACTTTTTCGCTTATCTCTAACTCTAGGTTAACTAATTTTTTTCTTTCATTAGAAACTACTTTGGCAATAGGAATCCCAGTTATTTTTGAGATAACATCAGCAATATCATCAGGTTCAACTTTATATTTGAAATTATATTTTTTATTTCTTTGAAGTTTCTGGAAACTTATCTCAATGTTTTTTATTTCACATTCAACTTTATTAAGTTCTGCTTGTAGATTATTTATAGTGTTCGGGTGATCTGACTTATCATTATGAATGCTTAATTCTTCGATTTCTAGAATTAGTTTATCCTCTTCTTTTAGCAAAAAAGTTAATTGTTCCATTTTTTCTCGCTCATTATTCCAATCATTAGTAATTTCATCCAATTTGTTTATAGATAATTCTTTGCTTTTTAATAATTGTTCTCTTTCTTCAATATTCTCTGGGGAGATATTTTTTAACTTAATTTCAATAGCATCGATTTTGCTTTCTTCATCGATAATTATTTGAGGTTTTATATTGGATTCTATTTTTAATTGGGCTGCAGCTTCATCTATTAAATCTATTGCTTTATCTGGAAGACACTTATCGCTTATGTATCTATCTGCAAGTCTCGCAGAACAATTAATCGCTTCTTCTGTAATTCTAATGCCATGATGTAATTCATATTTCTTTTTTATACCTTGTAAAATTTTTGCACTTAACTCAACTGATGGTTCATTCACTAATATCTTTTGAAAACAATTATTTAATGCCTGATCTTTTTCAATACTTTCGCGAAACTTTTCAGGTGTTGTTGTTCCTATGCATCTCAGATCACCCTCAGTCAGTAAAGGTTTTAAGATACTACTTATATCTGTTGTAGTTCTATCAGAACTGATTATTGTATGAATTTCATCAATAAATAAAATAATCCCCTGATTTGAGTCTTTTATTTCATTAAGTATTAAGCTTAGTCTTTCCTCCAATTGACCTCTAAATTTTGTTCCGGAAACTAATGCTCCTAAGTCAAGAGAGATGATTTTTAAGTTTTTTAATGAATCAGGAACTTTTTTTTCTACTATCAATTGAGCAAGTAATTTGGTAATAGAAGTTTTACCAACCCCTGGATAACCAATGAGGATTGGATTGTTTTTACTTCGACGAGATAAAACTCTCATTAAGTTATTAATCTCATCACCTCGCCCTATTACTGGGTCTAGTAGACCTTCTTTAGCAGATCCTGTTAAATCTTTTCCGTAAAGAGATAGCGCATTCTCTTCAATTTTTTGTTTGGATTCAATTTTTAGATTACTTTTCGTTGAAGGGATTATGGCTTTTGATTCCTTTATTAGCTCCTCCTTTTCACTTTCATCGATAGATTTATTTATTAATATATAATCCTCATCAGATATGTTTTTTTTATTTTCTATGTAATTTTTTCTTTGAATAATATTTGGGGAAAATTTTAATTCTTCTTCTAATTGTTCTACTGAAAGGTCCCCTTCTTGAAAAACATAATTACCTATTCTTGAATCTCTTCCTAAAGCAATTAACAAATGAGGAATCTCTATTAAATTTGATCCCCAATGTGTTTTAATTTGATTTGCATTATCTAATAAAATTTCGAGCTCTTCACCAATAGTAAAAATATCTGAATCATTTATTGGCGTTTCTTCTAAAAAATCTTCAGTTATGTCTAGAACTGTATTTTGATCTATTGATAAATTTTCTATAAATGAAAAGAATTCACTTGAGGTGAACAAAGTATGAATAATGTGTTCAATATTAAATTCACTATGATCCCATTTTTTTGCAGTTTCTTCCCCCAATAGAAGAAGATTCCAACTTATATCACTAAAAAGTTCTGGATTTGAGGTAAGAGTTTCTCTCATGAACTATACAAAATTTATGCTTGATAATTTATTTTTATCTTAATTAAGAATAACTTAATGATCATTTAGAATTTTTTTAAGATTATAAGATGAAATTAAAAAATTTTTTGTTAAATTAAAGAGAGTTTTGTGTTTGTTTGGCAAATTTTCATGATTACTAGATAATTGGGTTTAAGCACTTGTTTTGAAATCAAAAAAAATTATTTGATTATCTTCTTTATATTTCAGATATTAGCCAAATACTTCAGCTATTTATAGGATTTAAATAGTATTAATTAAATTGTGAAAGAAACTATTGATTTCCTTATTGACACTATTGAAGCTAGGCAAGTGCTTGATTCAAGAGGAAACCCCACTGTAGAGGCTGAAGTATTTTTGGAATGTGGTGCTATTGGTAGAGCAATAGTTCCTAGCGGAGCAAGTACTGGTGCTCATGAAGCACATGAATTAAGAGATGGTGGGACAAAATATATGGGGAAAGGCGTCTTAAATGCGGTTAACAAAATTCATGAGACAATTTCTCCTGCTTTATGTGGATTATCAGCTTTAGATCAAACAGGTATTGATAACTTAATGATTGAAATTGATGGAACTCCTAATAAATCTAGTTTGGGCGCTAACTCAATTCTTGCTGTGAGTCTAGCCAATGCTAGAGCCGCATCAAATGCTTTGGATATGCCGTTATATAGATATCTTGGCGATCCACTATCTAATCTTCTCCCAGTACCACTGATGAATGTAATTAATGGTGGGGCTCATGCACCCAATGGACTTGATTGCCAAGAATTTATGCTTGTCCCTCATGGGGTGAAAACTTTTAGTGAATCATTAAGAATGGGAACTGAAATATTCCATTCACTCAAATCTTTGCTTGCTAAAAAAGGTTTATCTACCGCTGTTGGAGACGAAGGTGGTTTTGCTCCGGAATTATCATCTAGTGAAGCAGCAGGAGATTTGCTTTTAGAGGCTATTCAGAAAGCAGGATTCATTCCTGGTGAACAAGTATCGTTAGCATTAGACGTAGCTAGCACTGAATTTTACAAAGATGGATTGTATAAATATGAAGGCAAGAGTTTAACTAGCTCTCAAATGATTTCTTATCTTTCAAGTTTAGTTTCAAATTATCCAATAGTTTCTATAGAAGATGGACTAGCGGAAGATGATTGGGAGGGCTGGTCAGCCCTAAATAAAGAGATTGGAAATAAGGTGCAGTTAGTAGGTGATGATTTATTCGTTACTAATACTGAAAGGTTAAGAAAAGGAATATTAGAAAAATCCGCTAATTCAATATTAATAAAGGTAAATCAAATTGGAACATTGACTGAAACTTTGGAAGCTATGGATCTAGCTAAAAGTGCAGGTTTTACAAGTGTCATTAGTCATAGAAGCGGCGAGACAGAAGATACAACGATTGCTGATTTATCTGTGGCAACACGAGCTGGGCAAATTAAAACTGGCTCTTTGAGCAGAAGTGAAAGAATTGCCAAGTATAATAGGCTCTTAAGGATTGAGGAAGAGTTGGGGGATCAAGCTAGATTTGCTGGTGATTTAGGATTAGGTCCAAAAAAGATATAGTTTTTATTGCTTAAGCTTTTCTATTCTTGAACCTTTTCTCATACTTAATTGGCATTTAATCCAATCAATACTTATTGGTGCTGCAAAAATTAAAGGTAAGACCGCAAAATTATTTTGACTATTAGTTACTAGTAAAGCTGATGCTATGGTTAAGCTTCCGATAAGAATGGAATGACCTAATGATTTTTGAGCAGTAAACATTTTCTTAAATTGCCTATCAGACTCGCCCATCCTTATTTGAAGTTGTAAATCACCCTGTTCTAACCTCTCTAAACTCTCATCAATTCTTTTTGGGATACCTACAGCTTTTGAACCTAACTCCCCTACTTGCCTACCAAATTGGTTAATTAAATCATTAGGTGTTTGATTGTTAGAAGTCATTAGATCAATTAGATAAGGCTTAGTAATTGATACAAGGTTAAACCCTGGGTCTAACATTCTACCAACTCCTTCAAAAGTTGATAGTGCTCTCATCACAAATATTAAATCAACTGGTAGCTGAAAAGGAGTTTCATAAACAAGTTCGTATAAATCCCCAGATAGTTTTTCGATGATATTTGGGCTGAATGGAGGAGTTAAAGCTTCTTTAAGCATTAATCTAACTAATCTTCTAACTGGTCCAACATCTATATCTTTAGAAATCAATCCCGCTTGCTGGAGTTGAGTTACTAGTGATGATGCATCTCTTAATGCTGCAGATTGAACCATAGATCCTAAGCTTGCTTGTAGATTATTTGAAATATTTCCCATCATCCCAAAATCATAAAAGATTAATTTGCCTGAATTTGAAACAGCTAAATTACCTGGATGAGGATCTGCATGAAAAAAACCATAATTTACAAGCTGTTTTAAATAGCTAATTGCACCTATTTCTGCAATCTTTGAGAGGTCAATATTCTTAGATTTTAATTTTTCAACGTCACTTATTTTTGTGCCTTCTAAATAACTCAAACAAAGAACTTTTTCACTGCTCAAGTTCCAAATTACCTCTGGAACTTCTACATTTTCATCATCAAGAAATTGTTGCCTAAACCTTGCGGCATATTGAGCTTCACATTTAAAATCTAGTTCTTTCATAAGAACTTTCCTACACTCTTTTGCTATTGCAACCCAATTTCTTCCTCGACTCCATTTCTTATTTTTTTGGATTATGAAAGCAATTTGTTGCATTATATTTAGATCGATTGTGAATAAATTCTTTAAATTTGGTCTTTGCACTTTAAATACAACTTCTTTACTATTTGATAAAATCGCTTTATGAACCTGAGCTAAAGAAGCTGATCCAATTGGTATTGCATTAATTTGTTTGATTTCTAAGAACTTCGGACCTAATTCTTTTTTGATAATTTCTTCAACTTTTGGATATGAAAACTGAGGGACTTGATCTTGTAACTTTGATAATTCTTGTATCCAAGTATTAGGTATTAAATCAGGCCTTGCCGATAATAGCTGACCAATTTTGATAAAGGCTGAACCAAGCTCAATTAATTGATTAGTAAACCACCTAGCTCTTTTTATTTGAACTTTATTTTTTTTATCTTTATTAGTTCGAAAAATTTTAAATTTTAAATTGTCTAGCCATAAGTTGAACAAGAGTAAAATAAGTATTCTCCAGATAAGAAGTCCTCTTTTGATTTTCTTTATTCGATTTTTTAATTTATGATTTCTCATTAAATTCTATTATTCATTTTCCCATTGAATTGATTAATTTTTACTTTAATCTCTTCTAATTCTTTTAAAACTTCACTTAAGCTTGGCTCTTGATTAGTTTCTGAATTATCAGTATTTTTATTCTTACTTACTTCATTTTCCATTCTTGCAGCTTCTTCAATAATTGCCTCTTTTAAAGTATCGAACTCTTTTTTAATTTTTCCAGGGACATCTTGAGCGATGTTTGAAGCCTCTTCAATTTTTTCTACGACTATTTCGTTTAATTTTTCAGTTACCTTTTTAATAGCGGCTTTCAAAAGATAATCAGAATTCGTCATAAATGATGTTTAAAGCCTTTAAGTAATTCACAACTTTCATTTGTTTAATAATAGATCAATTGAGAACAAATCAGGTAATTGATTTTTTTAATTTATCTATTCTCATTTTTCCTATGTAAGTTTGTATCTATATTATGCTTTTTTCTTTTTTATCTCCTAACTTATATTTATGTAAAAAGGTTAGAAATTTAAATAGTATATTTTTCTAACTAAAAACTCATCTAATTATTGATTAAAAGGAGTTTTATTAAATTGGAAATTATTGAGACAGATGTTGCAATTATTGGCGGTGGTCCAGCTGGGTGTACCTGTGCGTTGTATACATCTCGTTCTAACTTAAACACTGTCATAATTGATAAAAATCCATCTGTTGGAGCTTTAGCAATAACTCATCAAATTGCAAATTACCCAGGAGTTCCTGTAGATATTAGTGGCGAAAAATTGCTTACATTAATGAGAGAACAAGCTATTCAGTATGGAACTGATTATAGAAGAGCCCAAGTTTTTGGTATTGATGTGGCAGAAGATTGGAAGACTGTTTATACGCCGGAAGGGACTTTTAAAGCTAAAGCACTCGTACTTGCAAGTGGAGCTATGGGTAGACCTGCTTCTTTTAAAGGTGAAGCAGATTTCTTAGGAAAGGGTGTAAGTTATTGTGCAACCTGTGATGGTGCTTTTTATAAAAATAGAGAAGTTGCAGTTGTGGGGGCCAATAAAGAGGCAATTGAGGAGGCTACTGTCCTTACTAAATTTGCTTCAACTGTACATTGGATTACATCGAGTGATCCAAAGCCAGATAATGAGGAAGCTATGGAATTAATGGATAGCTCTAATATTAAACATTGGAGCAGAACAAGATTATTAGAAATAATTGGAAATGATATGGGAGTAAATGGGGTTGTTGTTAAGAACAAGCAAGAAGAGGGACCTATCAATCTTGATTTAGATGGAGTATTTGTTTACATGAGTGGTTCGAAACCTATTACTGATTTTTTAGGAGATCAAATTGCTTTAAAGGAAGATGGGGGAGTAATTGTTGATGATTTTATGTCTACAAATTCAGATGGTGTATGGGCTATTGGTGACATAAGAAATACACCTTTCAAGCAGGCCGTTGTCGCAGCATCAGATGGGTGTATAGCAGCCATGTCTATTGACCGCTATCTAAATAGTAGAAAAAATATAAGAGTAGATTGGATACATTCTTGAAGAGCTTATAAATTAAACAATTTTACAAAGGCGTTGCTTCTGAAATATAAGCTACTCCACCGTAATAACTTAGATCAGACTTGATATTTTCACGCATTTTATCAATTAAATCTTGTTCACAAAAAACTATAACGTGAGCATTAGAACCAAATCCAGTAAACTCCATATCTTCTGTAACAACTCTTTCTGGACCTCTACCTGTTGCATGTTTCATTATGGTGTACCCAGGTACATTGGCTTTTTCTAATGTATTGATTATTGCATCAAGTTCTCTTTCACTAAAAATTAAATCTAATCTTTTCATTTTTTACTGTGGGGAAAGTGGAATAATTGTTTTTACTAAACTCATATAAATTGGAATGCCTATTATTATATTAAAAGGAAAAGTTAAACCTAAAGTTGTAGATATATAGTAACTTGATCTTGCTTCTGGAACAGTCATCCTCATTGCTGCCGGCACTGCTAAATACGAGGCACTTGCACATAAAACCACAAATAAAAGTGCGTTTCCAGTCCCAAGAGATAAAAGTCTTGCAACGAAAACACCTATTAAAGCATTAAATAATGGCATGAAGATTGCAAATCCAATTAAAAATGAACCAGCAGTTTTTAGTCTAGGTAATCTTTGAGCTGCAACTATTCCCATGTCTAAAAGGAAAAAGCATTCTGCTCCATAGAATAATTGTCCAGTAAAAGGTTCCATTTTTTGAATGCCTGAAGGATTACTGAAAGCAGTAAGAAAACCGACAATTAAACTAGATAGTAATAAATATACTGATCCATTTAAAAGAGACTCATGCAATATTGAACTAATATGCATTTTTCTTGAATTGGGTCTATTTTTGGGTGCCGCAAATTTTACTAGTAATAAGCCTACAATTATTGCAGGAGATTCCATTAAAGCTAGAGCTCCAACCATGAATCCATCGAAATCTATGCTTTGACTCTCTAAGAAACTCTCTGCTGAGATAAACGTTACAGCGCTAATAGAGCCATATGCTGCGGCAATGGCTGCTGAGTTGAAAACATCAAACTTGCACCTTAAAACAAAGAATCCAATTAGTGGAATTATTAATGACATCAGTATTGCTGCACCTAGTGTTGGTAAAACCTGATCATTAAAACCACTTTTCTGAATTTCTATACCCCCTTTAAAACCAATAGCCAAAAGTAAATATAAGGAAAAAAGTTTAGGTAAAGGAGCAGGTATTTCTAAATCAGATTTAAAAATTACAGAAATTGCTCCAATTAGAAAGAAAAGTACTGGTGGAGCTAATATATTTTGCAGTATTGGATTTATTTCCATAGATTACTAGGCTAATTCATTTAAAGCAGCCTCTAATGCTTCTTTCCTTGTCTCAATGATGCCATCAACACCAAATTTTGATAATCTTTCTTTAACTTTTGCATTAGCTCCAGCTACAAAGGCTTTTCTAGAATTATTTTTTGCTTCTTGCATCATATCTTCAATTGCAAGTGTAGCTGTGACTCCAAGTCTAGGGACATCAGTAATATCTAAGATTAAAATTTTGTAGTTTCTTACTAACATCATTCTCTCAGTAATACCTTTTGCTGCACCAAAACTTAGTGGGCCTTTTAGTCTAAATAGCATTACTTCTCCAGAACATCTGTCAAGAAGAGCTTTTTCATCAGAGGGTAAAAGATTTTTACTTTGCTCATTGGATAAAGGATTATCCTGATCCATGCCTTCTAATTGCGTTTCAGTAATTGAATCAATAGTTAGCATATTGGCAATAAATACTCCCACTAATACTGCCCATATTAAATCCCAAAAAACTGTCATTAGTAATACACCATACATAACAACTGCAGTTTTAAGAGATAATTTGTGAGCTCTTCTCAAGAATCCCCAGTCAATAATATCCAAACCTACTTTGATAAGAATTCCTGCTAAAAGAGCTGTAGGTATTTGCTCTGCTAATGGTCCAGCACCTACTAAAACTATTAATAGAACTATTGAATGAACCATTCCTGAAATAGGAGTAGAGCCTCCAGATTTGACGTTTATAACAGTTCTCATTGTTGCCCCAGCTCCAGGTAAACCTGAAAATAGTCCAGCTATAGCATTTCCTATTCCCTGGCCAATTAATTCTCTATCAGAATTATGTCTTGTTTGAGAAATATTATCTGCAACGAGAGAGGTCAGTAAAGAGTCAATAGCTCCAAGAACTGCCAGAACTAAGCCGGCTTTGAAAATAATAGGAAAGTATTGATTAAAGCTTGGAAAACTTAGAGATGGCACTCCTCTAGGAATTTCACCAATTCTGTCTAAAGCACCATCTCCAAAAATCAAAATTGATAGTGGGGTAACTATTAATAGGGCTAAAAGAGGGGAGGGTACCCATTGACTAATTTTTCTAGGTGTTAGAAATACTATCCCTAGTGTCATTATTGCCACACCAATAGCAGCTCCATTCGGCTGGAAATTAGAAAAAACAGTCGATAAAGACTCGACTACGCCTCCTCGAGTGCTTATTCCTAATAGTGGGCCAATCTGAAGAGCAATGATTATTACCCCTATTCCAGACATAAATCCCGAGACTACAGAATATGGAACAAGCGTTATATATTTACCAAGCTTTAAAATTCCAAATAATATTTGTAATAATCCTCCAATTACTACTGCAGCCATGACTAAAGGTAAAATTTGGCCTGCTGAAAGATCTCTTGGTACACCAACAGCTGCTAAACCTGCTACGACCCCTGCCACTGTAACGCTCATTGGACCAGTTGGACCGCTAACTTGAGCGGGGGTGCCCCCAAATAAAGCTGCTAAAAAACCAACGACAACAGCTCCATATAAACCGTAAATTGCACCACCAGGTCCTAAGGCTGCGTTTCCAAAAGCAAGTGCAAGAGGTAAAGCTACTACTGCAGCAGTTATTCCTCCTAAAATGTCACCCCTTATATTTTTAAGATTAAATCCATTAATTATTTCCAAAGAAAATCTCCTTAAATAAATACATTAACTAAAAGATATTATCTCTTTATGTCCAAAATTTGTTAAAAAATTAAATTTGTGCAAAATATATCAACAACTTTTAAAATAAGTTTTTGAGTATATTAAGTTAACTTTCCTGAACAAAAAAGGGTTTTGATTATTTATTAAGGAAGTTAAGAGACTATCGTATTAGATAAATAATTATTTTTATAACTTCAAAATATTCAAATGAATTTGATCATTCGCCCAAGAAGATTAAGAAGGACAGAAGCAATAAGAGAGATGGTAAGAGAAACTCATCTGCATCCTGAAGATTTTATATATCCATTATTTATTCACGAAAAGGATTTTCAAGAGGAAATATCTGCAATGCCGGGTATTTATAGATGGGACATGAATGGATTAATACAGGAAGTTTCTAGAGCTTGGGAATTAGGTATTAGATGTATTGTACTTTTTCCAAAAATTGACGACAATTTAAAAACAGAAGATGGATCAGAATGTTTCAATGAAGCTGGTTTAATCCCAAAGGCTATTCAAATGTTAAAAAAAGAGATACCTGAGATGGCAATTATGACTGACGTTGCATTAGATCCCTATTCATGTGATGGACATGATGGCTTGGTTGATGACAATGGAAAAATATTGAATGATGAAACTATTGAGATTCTTAAAAAACAGGCTATTACGCAAGCAAGAGCGGGAGCAGATTTTATTGGTCCAAGCGACATGATGGATGGGAGAGTTGGAGCTATAAGGACCGCTTTGGATATTGAGGGTTTTAGCGATGTGGGAATTATTAGCTATACCGCAAAATTTTCATCTGCTTATTATGGACCTTTTAGAACAGCTTTAGATTCTGCCCCGAAAAAGAATAATAGGAAAATAATTCCAGATAATAAATCAACGTATCAAATGGATCCTGCTAATGCGAAGGAGGCTTTAATTGAATCAGCATTAGATCAATATGAGGGAGCAGATATTTTGATGGTTAAACCTGGCGTCTCTTATCTAGACATAGTTTATAGGCTGAGTCATTTTTCAAATAAACCAATAGCTGCTTATAATGTGAGTGGAGAATATTCAATGGTAAAGGCTGCTGCTATGAAAAATTGGATTAATGAAAAGGATATTGTTTTAGAAACATTGCTTAGTTTCAAAAGAGCAGGGGCAAAATTAATACTCACATATCATGCTTGTGATGCATCAAAATGGTTGAATGAGAAGTAAAAACTCATTAAAATTAAAAATTTTGTTTATTCTTAAATAAATATTATTCATTATTTTGCTTTTAAAAAGTTCAAAAGGTGTCCAAAGAATCGGACATATTGCACTTAGAGTAGAAAATCTCGATAGAGCTAAGTCTTTTTATTTGAACTTAGGTATGCAATTAATTTGGGATGATAAAGATTGGTGCTATTTGGAGGCTGGTAAAGGAAAAGATGGACTTGCTTTATTAGGTCCTAGTTATAAAGCAGCTGGCCCACATTTTGCTTTTCATTTTGAAGAAAAAAATGAAGTGGAAAATATCTATTCAGATTTAAAAAAATCTGGAGTGAAAGTTGCACCTATTCATGAACATCGAGATGGAACAGCTTCTTTTTATATGCAAGACACCGAAGGTAACTGGCTTGAAATGCTTTATGTTCCTGCCGGTGGTATTAAATCAAATATTTGATTATTTCAATTGAATGATAGAGAAAAATCATAATATAAATTCATCCGCTAATAGCTCACTTTTAGACGAATCTATAAGACTTTTAGAGTGGGACAATTTAAAAACTCAGCTCTCCTCTTTTGCCTCTACAAAAATGGGAGAAAATGCAATATTAGAGTTTGACATTCCTACTGATTATGAAATTTCCAGAAGATTATTGCAAGAAACTATCGAAATAAATGAGTTAGAAAAGAACTTAGATAAATCGATTAGTTTTTCAGGTGTGTATGACATAAGTAAAAATATTGAGATTTGTTCAAAAGGAGGGGTTATTAATTCTTCTGAATTATTAGAAATAGCTGAAACAATATCTGCGGCAAAAGATTTAAAAAAAATACTTTTAGATTTTGAGCAAAGACCTTTTATTTCTTCTTTTTTAAATCGTTTAATTGATCATAATCAGATTGAGAAAATTTTAAAAATTGGTATTGAATCAAATGGTAGAATTTCAGATCGAGCTAGTCAGAAATTAGCAAAACTTAGGCAAGAATTGTTATCTAAGAAATCAGAAAGAAGGATATTAGTAGATAAATTTATTCAAAAAAATACCAATTATATTCAAGATACTATTATTGGTGATAGATATGGGAGACCTGTTTTAGCTATTAAAGTACAATTTGCTGAGAAATTCAAAGGTATAATTCATGATTCCTCTGCATCAGGAAATACCATATATTTGGAGCCAGAATCTATAGTATTTAAGGGTAATAAAATTGCTTCTATGGAAGCTAGAGTAGCAGGAGAAGAATTTAAATTATTAAAAGAATGGTCACAAATTATTCGTGATAATGATAAAAGCCTTATTGATATGTCAGAGATTCTACTGAAAACTGAGAATGCTCTAACACGTTCAAGATATTCAAATTGGATTGGAGGTTATGCTCCAATTGTTGAAAATAATCCAATAGTTAATTTAATAGGTTTTTCGCACCCTCTTTTGATTTGGGAAAATAAAAAAAAAGAAGCTCCCAAGCCAGTATCAATAGATTTTCATATAAATAGAAATACTAAAGTAGTAGCTATAACCGGGCCGAATACTGGAGGTAAAACTGTTGCTTTAAAAGGCCTTGGAATAGCATTATTGATGGCTAGATCAGGATTATTTATTCCATCAATAAAAAATCCAATAATCCCTTTTTGTCCAAATATATTTGTGGATATTGGTGATGATCAATCCTTAGAGGGAAATTTATCTACCTTCAGTGGCCATATTTTGCGTATTAGAAATATTCTGGAATCTCTTAATAATAAAAAGGGGCTATCAGTTGTTTTATTAGATGAAATAGGATCCGGGACAGATCCTTCTGAAGGTACCGCTCTTGCAATAGCGTTACTGAAAGAATTCGCAACCTTATCTGATATAACTCTAGCTACAACTCATTATGGTGACATAAAAGCTTTGAAATATAGTGACAATAGATTCGAAAATGTTTCAGTTGCTTTTGACGAAGAATCTTTCAAGCCAAAGTATACCCTGAATTGGGGAATACCTGGAAGAAGCAATGCCTTATCAATTTCAAGGAGAATTGGGATTGATGAAAAAATACTTAATGAAGCTGCTAATTATTTAAAACCGAAAGAAGTTGAAAATATAAATAATATCATCAAAGGGCTAGAAGATGAGAGGATAAAGCAACAAAATTCGGCGGAAGAGGCTGCTGAACTTATAGCTAGAACCGAAATATTACATGATGAAATAAAGAATAATTATGAATTTCAAAAAATTAATGCTGAAAAAATTCAAGAAAGTGAAAGACAAAAATTATCTAAACATATTAGGGCAGCTAAAAAAGAGGTTATTAATTTGATTAAGAAATTAAAAGACCAAAATGCAAATGGAGAAGATTCTAGATTAATTGGAATTAGGCTTAAAGAGATTGAGACGGAACATTTAACTCAAGCAAATATCAATAAAGAAATTTCTTGGACTCCTAAAATAGGAGATTTTATAAAAATTAAAAGTTTAAATAGTACTGGTCAAATAGTAGATATAGATAAAAAAACTAGATCTTTCAAAGTTAAATGTGGATCATTTAGAAGTTCATTATTAATTAATGAATTTGAAGGTCTTAATGGGGAAAAACCCAATTTCAATAACTCTAAAATTCAAATAAATTCTGTAAGAGAAGATTTTTCTTTTTCTAAAATTAGAACAAGTAAAAATACCATAGACGTTAGGGGTATGAGAGTTCATGAGGCAGAAATAATAATTGAGGAAAAAATTAGAAAGTTTCATGGTCCGCTTTGGATAGTTCATGGAATTGGAACTGGAAAATTAAAAAAAGGTTTACGTATTTGGTTATCTGGTTTGAATTATGTCGATAAAATTGAAGATGCAGCAACTAATGAAGGAGGTAGTGGTTGCAGTATTGCGTGGATAAAATAAAATCTGTAAGTATTTGTAAAAAGTCATTCAAAAATTTTTAAGTGCAATTTATTGATCAAGCAAATATTATTCTCAAAGCTGGTAAAGGCGGTAATGGAATCGTTTCATTTAGAAGAGAAAAATTTGTTCCAGCCGGTGGACCTTCAGGAGGTAATGGAGGAAAGGGTGGTTCAATAATCATTATCGCTGATAATAATCTTCAAACACTTTTAGATTTTAAATTTAATAGAGAAATATTTGCTAAAGATGGTTTCAAGGGAGGTCCAAACAAAAGATCTGGAGCTTCAGGGGAAAATACAATCCTAAAAGTTCCTTGTGGTACAGAAATTAGAGATTTTAATACTGGTATTATCTTGGGTGATTTAACTGAGGATAAGCAAAGTTTAACTATTGCGCATGGAGGGAGAGGCGGACATGGGAATGCTTATTATTTAAGTAATCAAAATAGGGCTCCGGAATCTTTTACTGAGGGAAAAGAAGGAGAGAGATGGGAGGTTCAATTAGAATTAAAACTTCTTGCTGAAGTAGGTATTATAGGTCTTCCTAATGCTGGGAAGAGTACTTTAATTTCTGTTTTATCATCAGCAAGACCTAAAATCGCAAACTACCCTTTTACAACTTTGATACCTAATTTAGGTGTAGTAAGAAAAGCTGATGGGAATGGGTGCCTTTTTGCGGATATCCCTGGTTTAATATCTGGAGCTGCTGAAGGAGTAGGATTGGGACATGATTTTTTACGACATATACAAAGAACAAAAATACTTATTCATTTGATTGATTCAATTGCTGAAAATCCTATTCATGATTTCGAGATAATTGAGAAAGAATTAAAACGATATGGAAGTGGTCTTTTAAATAAAGAAAGAATAGTTGTACTTAATAAGATGGAACTTGTAGATGAAAATTATTTGAAAACAATTACAAAAAAGTTAGAAAATTTATCTAAGAAAAAAGTTTTAGTTATTTCTTCATCTTTACGAAAAGGTTTATCTCCACTACTTTCTGAGGTTTGGAACCGAATTTAATTTTTTGGAAATATTATTTTATTGATTAAATTACTTGATTTAATTTAGGAAATTAGCCATAAATTATATATCACCTTTAATAAACTTATGAATTTTTATAGTTGCTTTGATCAACAAGGACAAATAATTGCCAGGTGCCAGACTATTCAAGATATTCAAGTTTTAAAGAAAATGGGAAGACCGATAGTAGAAGTAAAAGAAATGAAGAATGAAGAATCTGTTGTCTGTTCATTAACTGGAAGTCCGTCCGATTTCAATATGGATTATTAATAAAAATATTAAAAATTAAAAAGGGAAAGGGGCTATCAAAGCCCCTTTTATTTTTTACATTTTTAATATTAAAAATTAATCATCATAAACTAAACATTCAGGTTCATCTGGATTTGCATCGCAAAACAACTCTAATGCATTCGGATCATGCTTATCTTCAGGATGATGATCCTTATATCCTTCTAAATCTTTTAATTCTTCAGTTAAATGTCTGACCTTTGGAAGATTTCCCTCTTCTTTTGCAGAGGCGATTTCCGATTGATCTTTTTGAATGTGTTCGTCAATGGATTTCATTTTCAGTTTTCATACTAAAGTAGATATCTATAACATAGTTAATTTGAATTGATTTTGCATAATGTATTCATAAAGTTCGTGTTCATTACAACATGAAATTTGTTAATCAATAATTATTTGAAAATAAATCTACTTTGGAAGTGATTGCATTATTTCCTTTAAAGAGGGAAGAACTGGGATGATTTGATTAGGATTTAAAGGGAATAATGCTTTGTAATAATCTTTTTTCCATTCAGAGTCAAAACATGTTTCAGAAACCTTAGTTAATTTAAAAAACCTTAATCTCCATTTAATAATATTTTTAAAATCTGAAATTTCTTTTTCAGTACATTTAAAAAGTTGCCTATAAATTAATTCCCAACGAATAATTGTTGGAAATAAATAGATATCTGCATAAGTTAAATCTTCTCCACAAATCCAATTACCTAAATTCTTATCAATTTTTTTTTCTATTTTAGTTAGAGCTTCAAAAAGGTTCTTACTTGCTTTCTCATAAGAGATCTGATTTCTGGCAAATCCGCATTTATAAACCCCATTGTTAATGTCCGAATCAATTATTTCTAGTAAATTTTGATCGCATTTACTTATTTGAAGTATTTTTTGAGAGGAATCTCCTTTTATTGAGTTCAGAAACTTTACTATTTCAGAACTTTCATTAGATAAAATGTTAATCTGATCATTTTGAAAATTAAATAATAATGGTAATGTTGACCTGAAAAGATCATGCTTTCGCGCTTTTTTATAAAATTGATGAAGAGTCTCGCATCCCTCAAACTTTTCATTGAAAATCCATTGACCACTATTAATATCTGCTTCTAAAAAAATAACTTTGA
>QCTC01000002.1 GCA_003211315.1 Prochlorococcus sp. AG-670-O17
TTGAGCCTGAGGTAAAACTAAAGATAACTAGTTTTGATAATTCCAATTATCAATTCAAAGAAAAATCAAAGAATTCAAAATTTGGTACAGAGTCTAAATTCTATCAAAAATTATTTGTAATACTTTTTGCATTGTGCGCATTTTTAATATTTCCCGAATCCCCACAAGATTCAGAAGCTTTATGTAAAAAATATCATTCTACAGAGGCATGTTTTGTCTGGTAATTAAGCGGCATTATATTCATCATCAAGAACTTCGTTAAGAACTTCGTTATTTTTATTTTTTTTATTTACAAAGCTAGGGTTTGCCCATTGCAATAATCTTAAAGCTAATCTTAAATCTCCCTCTAACCATGCTCTAATAGCCATAGCTCTTCTAGGATCATAAAATTTTTGTTTTCGATACCAATACAAAGCATTATCATCTGATTTGTCGCCGTTACATGATAAGCAAGCTGGGACGCAATTTTCGGTTTTACTCAATCCTCCTTGACTTCTAGGAAGTATGTGGTCAATAGATTCTGAAGGTTTTCCGCAGTATATGCAACTTTTTCCTGTAAATGTATGAATTGATTTTCGCCATTGCCTCAATCTGAATTTAGGGCATAAATCTTCTAAAAAGACAGCATCATTAATGTGCATTCAGATTATTTAATTTCCTACAATTTTGACCGATTCAATATAAAAGTCAATAGGTTTTTATTATTTTTAAGACTATATTTCTTAGCTTGAATATATTTTATGTATTCAATTATACCTAATAAGTAATATTTAATTTATAAGCTAAATGTAATTAAATATACTTTTAACGTTAATAGCTATATCTATCAAAGGTTTCTTTGGAGTAGTCTTCACTTTCTTTTTCTTGCAAAAGTTCTTCTTTCTTTCGCCTCTTTTCTTTTCTATTATTTTCTAATTGCAGCTTTCTATCAGGATGAAGTTGATCTAAAAATTTAACACAATAAGAAAACTTATCTCTTTCTCTTACAACTGTTTCAATAATTTGCCCGGCGGCCTGGTTCGGAGAGGTCTTAAAAATACCCCCTTTTTGTTTTTTAATATAACTATAAGCCGATTGCCAACTGCTTTCATGGTCATTCCCACCATCTCTCATCGTACAAAATATTTCTGCTCCAAAGGAACCTGCAATTGCTTTAGGGGCAAATAATAGTAATGGAACAAAGGTTGTAACTACAGGCAAACTGAATCTTATCTTGTTATTACCCTTCATTAGTTTTTTATCTGTCTATATAAAAAGTATCTTTAATTTGGATTATGTCTAGACAAATTTAAGATTTTATTACTCCAAATAGATTGAGCATTTTTACAACCAATGGCAGAATTAAAAGAACAGTAACTAATCTAACTGCGTGAAGAGTTGCAACTGCTGCCCCTACTCCATATTCAGTACCAACCAAACTCATACCACTAATCCCTCCTGGGGCAGCGCCAAGAATTGTGGTAATTATATCTACATTAAGTAATCTGCTAGTCCATAAACCAATCGCTAAACCAGTCATTATTAGTGTAAATGTGATTAAAATTGCAGGTTTCCATAAAGTTTGTAATTCAACTAATGAGTCTTTTGTTAGGCTTGTACCAATAACAGTACCAATGCCTATTTCTAATATAGTTCTTGTGCCATGTGGCCACATGGCTGCCTCAACTTTCCCGCTGATGCTTAAAATACTTGCACCAATTAAAGCGCCAGCAAGTGGAGCTGCAGGAATGCCTGTTTTTAAAGCTAGTGCTCCAAAAGCCGTACCAGCAATTAAATAATAAATTAGATTTATATTTGACATTAAAAAAATAAACTGTTTGGACATAATATTAGAAACAAATTCAAAGGCTCGGGTATATATTAAAAATTTAATATTTAAAAATTAGTTAGATTTTCACTGCATAAAGGGCCTTCGAGTTGGCATAATATTAATAAAGCATTATTTGTCATGACTCCACAAATTTCTTACAGAGGTAATAAAAACCCAATCAAAAAGAAATTATCTTTTTTTGAAGGTGGTCATCAACTCGAAAAGTTAGAATTTGCTCTTGCAGTGGCTCAAACCAAGGGTGATGAAGAAAAATCTTTAGTACTAAAAGAAAAAATAGTTGAATTAGGTGGAAATGTTGAAGAGCCTGGTACCTAGATTACCTTGCTTATAGATGGCCAGATGCTATTTTCAAAGCTTCCCCCGCTTTTTCAGTAGAAATTATATTTTCTTCGACTAATGTATTCCCTACAGCCGCTATTACTGCAATTATGTCTCTATCATTTATGTAACCTAAATGACCAACTCTAAATATTTTGCCTTTTAAATGATCTTGCCCTCCAGCTAATAAAATATCGTATTTATTTTTTATCGTTTTTCTAAAGTTTTCTGCATCTATCTCATCAATTTGAATTGCAGTAACAGCAGGACTTAAATGGTTTTCATCAGCAAATAATTTAAGGTTAAGCATTTTTGTAGCTTTACTGACTGCGAGTTTATGTCTTTCATGTCTTTTAAAGATTTGATCTAGTCCTTCATCTTTCATCATTTTTAATGATTCATCTAAAGCAAAAACTAAATTAACTGCTGGAGTATAAGGATTGCTATTACTTAAAAGACTCTTTTTATATGATTTTAAATTTAAATAGAATTTAGGTAAATTTGAATTTTCTGAGGCTTTCCAAGCTTTTTTGCTCATTGATACAAAGCTTAGACCTGGAGGTATCATATATCCTTTTTGAGATCCTGAAGCAACAACATCTAGTTCCCAATCATCTACCGGCACATTACAAGCTCCAATACTTGTTACGCAGTCAATAATTGATAACGCTTTTTTATGATTACGTATATGAGAACTTATTGTTTTTAAATCATTTATAACTCCAGTTGAGGTTTCTGAATGTGTAAGGATAACTGCTTTTATTTCTTTTTTATCATCTTTTTCTAAAATTGTTTTAAAATTTTCAGGATCAAGTGGTTTCCCCCATTCTGCCTCAATTTTAATCACTTCGAGTCCGAATTCTCTTGCAACTTTTACCCATCTTTGACCAAACTTTCCATTCTCACCACAAATAACTTTGTCTCCTTTGCTTAAGGTACTAATCATTCCAGCTTCCATGGCAGCTGTTCCACTACCTGTAATCGTTAAAACATCATTTTTTGTTTGATGTAGCCATTGTAGATTTTTAGTAGTGATTTCCATAAGGTCTTGAAAATCTTTACTTCTATGCCCTATGGGATGCCTTCCAAGTGCTTGTAAAACTTTTTCTGGAACTGGCGTGGGACCAGGTATCATCAATGATAATTTTTGTTGTATGGCCACTTTTTAATTAATAGGTCATTCTAAGATTAGTAGTCATAAAATATTTTTCAATTACTTGATTTGAAAAAAGGATTTTCTTTACCTTTATGGGTAACTGGAGCTGCTAAGTCAGCAATAAAAAAATTAATAGGATTACCATTTGAAGATTATGAATTAATTAAAATTCCAAAAGATAAAAATTTAATAAAAATCAAGGTTCATTCTTCTGGGCTAATTAATGAAGAGTCTCATGCCCTTGGAATTTCTTTTGTAGATTCTGGATTAGATCTTGATTTAACACAAAACCTAGAAATATGGACAATCGCTTCTTTAGAAAAAACTTGTAAGACAAGTAATAAACGATTAGATCGAGTCAATATTATTCCTGGTTACGGAGTTGGTATCGATCAAAAGACCTCGAAGATCTGCATTTCTAATTTTGCTAAAGAAGTATTAGTTGAAAATCTATTAGATATTATTCCAGAAGGATACAAACTTAATTTAGAGATTATATTTCCAAATGGAAAATTTTTGGCCGAAAGAACTAGTAATAAATCATTTGGAATTGTAGAAGGCCTTTCAATTATAGGTACTAGCGCTGAAACTTTTGTAAGTGCTTCACCAGATCAATTAAAAAATGCAAAAGCTCAACTAAAACAAATTGTTGCTAATGAAGTTTCTGACAAAATAATTTTTGTTATTGGTGAAAATGGCTTAAATTTGGCAAAAAGTTCGAACATAAAATTTCCTATTATTAAAGTAGGTAATTGGATAGGACCATTATTAGTTGATGCTGCGATACAACAGATTAAAACAGTAATTCTTTTTGGCTATCATGGCAAATTAATTAAATTAGCTGGAGGCATTTTTCATACTCATAATCATTTAGCAGATGCAAGAATTGAAATTCTTGTTTATTTAGCTGTAAAAGAAGAAGTTCCATTAGAAATAATTCAAAAATTATCGCAATCAAATACGGTTGAAGATGCTTTGCTAGTTCTTGAAAGTTTTAGTCTTTCTATGGCTGATAGACTATGGAATAAATTATCAGATACTATTGAGAAGCGCTCTATAGAATATGTTAATAGATATACAAAAACAGATATGAAAGTTGGAGCAATTATATTTGATAGAAATAGAACAATTCGTTGGTCAGGTAACAATAGTAAAGACTATATGTCTGCTTTCAAAGGTTTCTAATTTTAAGTGGGTTATGTTTTTGTAAATAAATTGAGGTAACTTTTATACATGAGTAAAAAATTACTAAAAAAAGAGAGAGATCCTTCAATATTAATACTAGATTTTGGATCTCAATATTCTGAATTAATTGCAAGGAGAATAAGAGAAGCAGATGTATTTTCTCTTGTAGTTAGTAACTTTACCTCTATAAAGGAGATTCAAGATATAAATCCAAAAGGGATTATTTTAAGTGGTGGCCCAAGTTCTGTTTATGAAGACAATGCACCTAATTGTGATGCAAAGATTTTTGACTTAGGGATTCCAGTTTTGGGTATATGTTACGGAATGCAATTAATGGTTAAAGAATTAGGAGGTGAAGTAACTCCAGCAATTCATAAAGCTGAATATGGAAGAGCTCCAATAAATATCGATTGTGAAAGTGAATTGCTAACTAATGTCCAAGATAAATCCATTATGTGGATGAGTCATGGAGATTCTATAAATAATTTGCCTGAAGGATTTATTAAAATTTCTCATACAGAAAATACCCTGCATGCTGCAATATCAAATAAACAAAAGAAATTATTTGGTGTTCAATTTCATCCTGAAGTTATTCATTCAGAATTCGGAATGACAGTTATTAAAAACTTTGTTTATTCTATTTCTAAATGTAAAGCCGATTGGACAACTGCAACTTTTTTAGAAGAAACAATTCCACGAATTAAGCAACAAGTAGATGATAAGAAAGTTTTACTTGCTCTTTCTGGTGGCGTAGATTCATCAACTCTCGCTTTTCTTCTCAATAAAGCTATTGGTAAACAGCTTACGTGTATGTTTATTGATCAAGGCTTTATGAGAAAAGGGGAACCTGAATTTTTAATGGAATTTTTTGATAAAAAATTTCATATAAAAGTTGAATATATTAACGCTAGGGAAAGATTTATTAATAAACTAAGTGGAATAACTGATCCAGAAGAAAAACGCAAGATTATTGGTAGAGAATTTATTAGAGTTTTTGAAGAAGAGAGTAATAGACTAGGTCCTTTCCAATATTTAGCTCAAGGGACTCTTTACCCAGATGTTATTGAGAGTGCTGGAACGAATTTAGATCCTAAGACCGGTGAGCGAATCGCAGTAAAAATAAAAAGCCATCATAACGTAGGCGGTCTGCCAAAAGATTTACAATTCAAATTAGTTGAACCATTAAGAAAACTTTTTAAAGATGAAGTAAGAAAGGTTGGGGGTGCTTTAGGATTGCCAGATGAAATTATAAAAAGACATCCATTTCCTGGTCCTGGCTTAGCAATAAGAATTTTGGGTGAAGTTTCTCATGAAAAACTAAACTGTTTGAGAGATGCAGACTGGATAGTAAGAGATGAAATAAAAAAAGCAGGTCTTTATAATCATATTTGGCAAGCATTTGCCGTACTTTTACCTGTTAAGACTGTCGGGGTAATGGGAGATAAAAGGACTTATGCTTGGCCAATAGTTTTACGATGCGTATCAAGCGAAGATGGTATGACGGCTGATTGGTCGAGAATTCCTTATGAAACCTTAGAGAGAATTTCTAATAGAATTGTTAATGAAGTAGAGCAGGTTAATAGAGTTGTTTTCGATATTACTAGTAAGCCTCCAGGAACAATTGAGTGGGAATAACAGATAGGTTATAAACCTAGTTATAGGCGCAAAAAGTTGGTTTCACGTAGAATATTTACTACCTATTTGCAATGGTTTTCGATGGCGGTCTTTCACGTAAGTTTCACGTGATGCAAAAAAGTCCGTCTCTATAGAGAAATCATAAAATTTTATTAAAAATAAAAAAAGATACACAAAGTGTTTACCTTCAAGAAATTTAAGTTTTATAAAGGTTGTCATTTAGCACATAAATGAGAATAAAATAATTTACTTCAAATAAGTGTGTATAAGGGTGTATATGTGTGTTACTATAAAAAGAAGTATTTAAATTTAGTAATTTTTAGTAGGTATATGTTTTGGAATAGATTTCAATTTTCTAGAGACATAGGTATTGACTTGGGTACTGCCAATACTCTTATTCATGTATCTGGGAAAGGCGTAATTCTGGAAGAACCTTCTGTAGTAGCTATGGATTTAGAAGAGGGAACTCCTTTGGCAGTAGGTGAAGAAGCAAAATTAATGCTTGGAAGAACCCCAGGAAATATAAGAGCAGTAAGACCTCTAAGGGATGGGGTTATTGCAGACTTTGACGCAGCGGAACAAATGATAAAAACTTTTATTCAAAAATGTAATGAAGGAAAGGGTCTTTTAGCTCCAAGAATAGTTATTGGTATTCCAAGTGGCGTTACCAGTGTTGAACGAAGAGCAGTTCGAGAAGCAGGATTAGCAGGGGCACGGGAAGTCTATTTAATCGATGAACCTGTAGCTGCCGCAATAGGAGCTTCTTTGCCAGTAACGGAACCAATTGGAACTATGATCGTTGATATTGGCGGTGGAACAACTGAAGTAGCAGTATTGAGTCTTGGAGGAACAGTTGTAAGTGAATCTCTTCGAATAGCAGGAGATGAAATAAATGAATCAATAGCTACCTATCTTAAAAAAAAGCATAATATGGTTGTTGGTGAAAGAACATCAGAAAAGATAAAAATTAAAATAGGTTCTGCTTTCCCTGATGACAGTTTTGACAATACATCTTTTGAAGTTAAGGGATTACACTTATCTTCCGGTTTACCAAGATCTATTGCTTTAACTGCAGGAGAAATTAGAGAGGCTATGACTGATCCTCTTAGTAAAATAATTGAAGCTATAAAAAGAACTCTCGAGCGAACTCCTCCTGAATTAGCGGCAGATATTGTTGAGAGAGGAATCATGCTCGCGGGAGGTGGAGCTCTAATAAAGGGAATTAATGATTTAGTAACTCAAGAAACTGGAATTTTTACTCACATAGCAGAAGATCCATTGTTATGCGTAGTTAATGGCTGCGGAAATGTACTTGATGATTTCAGAAGACTTAGGAGGTGTGTAGACACGGTTGATTTAGGAACTAATTCAATAAGGACTTAATTACTTTTCTGATGAATTTTTTACTAGTAAAAACTAGATAAAAAATCATACTTTAATAAAAAAATTCTTTCTTTTAATATCCACTGAGAAACAATTTAAAAATGAATCAAGAGCAAAGAAAGAAATTACCTAATAAAAAAATAATTCGCTCAGCAAAATTTGAAGCAAAAGAACAATTTACCAAATCTGCATTAGAAAATTTAAAAAATGAAAATGAAAGAATTGTTAATTCATTAAAAGAATCTGGTGAAATCGATTAATTAAATAAAGAACTTTCTACATGATTTATTAAAGCCTAAACGAAGAAAAATTTAAGATTTATTATTTTTCTAATAAATAAAATTTCTCTTCACCAACTTTGTCTGGTTTCACTATTTTACAACCTTTATCTTTTTCTAAATCGCAATCTTTCGAGGCAGCAACTGTTTTCCATGAACAAACTTTTTCTTCTGAGTATTCTTGTTTAATCGTCCACCCATCGTTGATATACTTTTCGAGATTACTATTTTCTCCACATGAAACTGTAATTTCAATACTATTTTCTTTTTTAATACTTTCTTCTGATGATTGTATTCCAAAACTGTTTTTAATTTCAGTCGCTTTTTTCTCCAATATTTTGCAACCGCCAACTAGAAATAGGATCATAAATATATAAAGTAATTTTTTATATTCTTTCATTTATCTATCATGCAAGTATTAAATTTTCTATTCGCTGTTTCTGTAAAGCCAAGATCCAAAAACTTTATGTAGTCACTATTTTTGTCCTTACATATTTTTTCTTTGTTTTCAATTTGTATTTTTCTCTGTTCTTGAATTAATATTTGATTTCTGAAGTTCTCGATAAATTTATAAATATATGGAATAGTTGCTATGAAGAATCCAATAAAAAATGAAAAAGCAAATGCCGAAGTATATTTTTTAGAGTTATTTTTAAGACTAATTTTTGCAAAATAATTATTTAGTTTAAACATAATTTTAATTTTTTTTTTAATTACTATCGCTGCTCCAATTTCTTGTAATTTTGTAGAGAAATTTTCGTATCCTCTTTCTAAATGCTCTACCCCTCCAATCAAAGTTTTCCCACCTGCTGAAAGTCCTGCAAGAGCCAATGCAGCCGAAGCCCTTAAATCAGATCCTAGAATTACACTTCCTTTTAAGTTTTCAACCCCGACTACTGTTGCAATATTATCTTTTAAAGTAATGTTTGCCCCCATACGATTTAGCTCTTTAACATGATGCATTCTATTTTCAAATACTGTTTCTTTAATTTTTGAAATACCATTTGCTGTTGCCATTAAAGCCATAAAAGGTGCCTGTAGATCAGTTGGGAAACCAGGAAATGGACTTGTCGTCATATCAACTGAATTTAAAATTTGATTGGGAATGATTTTTAAACAAAAATCTGAATATTCGAACTTGCAGCCACAAAGTTCTAGTTTGTTAATTACTGCTTTTAAGTGATTTGGTTCGCATGGGAAAAGACTAATTGTTGATCTTGTTATTGCCGCAGCAAGTAAAAAAGTACCTGCTTCAATTCTGTCAGGTATTACTGTGTAATCGCATCCTTTTAGGGATTCAACTCCTTCAATTGTTATACATTCAGATCCCGCACCTTTTATTCGTGCACCCATTAGATTCAACATGTTTGCTAAATCTACAATTTCTGGCTCCTCTGCTGCGTTGTTTAATATAGTTTTCCCTTTAGCTAAAGATGCTGCCATTAATAAAGTCTCAGTGGCACCTACACTTTTGCATTTAAAATTGATTGATGATCCCAACAATCTTTTTTTGGGATTAATTACTTTAGCTATTAAATAATTATTTCGGTATTGAAATACAACTCCTAATTTTTTCAGTGAATTTATATGTTCATCGATTGGTCTGGATCCTATCGAACATCCTCCCGGTAAGGGTATCTTAGCTGTTCCAAATCTTGCAAGGATTGGACCAATACAAAAGAAACTCACTCTAAGGGCATGATATAAATCAAAAAATAAATCTTGAGGTGGAATGATAATTTCTTTAGTATTTATTGTTAATTGATTTGTATTCGATTTTATATTTATACCCATTGCAATTAATAATTTAGACATAATTGCAACATCTGAAATTTGAGGAACATTAAAAAGATTTATTTCGCCTTTAGAAAGAATTGACGCTGCCATTAGGACTAGAGCAGAATTTTTAGCACCACTAATTTTTAAATGCCCTTCAAGGGGGTTGCCTCCTTTTACTTCGATATAATTTTTGAAAAAGTAATCGACTCTAGGGGGTTGAAGAGTTTTATTTTGTATTTTCATAAATTAAAAGTCTTCAAGGTTTGTCATTGATGAAGAACAATATCGTTTTTGAGAAGCTAAATCCCCGATTTCCCAGCAACTTTTTATTTCAACATTATTTTCAGGAGATGAAAACTTTATTATTAATGGTGATTGATTTGTATTAGTTAAATCGAAGGCATTAACACTTTTGTTCCTACCGAGAGATGAAGCTTCCTGTTTTGTTTGTTCTAAAAAAGCTAAAGGAAGAAAAAATAGAAGCGTTGTTAATACAGTTTTCTTATTCATTTTTAATTACTTTGAATAATTCATTTTCAAAATGATTCATTATTTCTGATGTCTCAAAAATAAAGATTTTAAGATTTGATCAGTCCAAGTATTAATAGATTGCTTTTTAAGAAAGCATTACTTTCTAAGGTTTTTAACTGAGCAAATAATTGTTTCACTGAAGAATTAAATAAATGCTAAAAAAACCTTTGACTGTTGTGATCCCCATCACCACTGCCTCGCAGATGTGTCTCTTAATAGTTACACACTTATACATACTATAACACACTTTGAATATTTGTTTGTTATTTGGATATCATGATATAACCTATAAATAACAATAAACATTTAAAGTTAATTTGCCGGATTAGTATTAATAAATACTATTTGTTATACTATAAGTGTGTATCGTTTTCTGTAATTTACATTAATCAACTAATGCCTACTAAGCTTGATAGGGTACAGGTTCTTTTTCAGAAAGATTTATTTAAAAAGCTTAAGGTAATTGCAAAAATTGAGCGCAGATCGTTATCTAGTATGGTTGGAAGCATTGTAGAAGATGCAATGAATTCTAAAAAATATCAATCTCTTTTATCGAAGGCAAAGTCAGATGATTTAAAATCAAAAATTGATCAAAGTAAACTATTAATTAATGAAATTTTAAAATCTAAGAGTTCAAATCAATCAGATATTGATGAAAATTCTAAATTAAAACAAATTGAAGATATACTTTCATTAATATCAGAATCCAATAAAGAATCATTAGAGGAACCAGTGGGAAAAGATTTATTATTAGTAGAAGAAGCTTTGAAACCAGACGGTTTAATTGAAGAATTAGAATTGGAAACAGATTATAAGATTAATAAAATGAATGTAATGCTCAGTAAAATTAATAAAAATAAGGATTTAAATGTTTAAATCAAGAGATTCAGAGTTATGTGGATAGGAAGAATTTGCTTGTTTGGATGGTTAAGTTCATATATTTCAGGTTTTTTCATGGAACCTATTTCTCACCGAAAGTATGTTGCATTTTTAGAAAAAAAATTACTTCAAGCATCAAGATTTCTGCCGTTTGGAAATTATAGTTTAAGAAAACTCATGAAAAAAGTATTAAATTCGACATTAAGAGATAAATAATGAATCAATTTGAAAAAATGGAAGAGAAAATGAATGAGTGGCAGAGCGGAATAAGAATTCTCTACAAAGATATCCAAACAATCCGTAACTGGACAGATGAGCAGGTTTGGAAAGAACTTGAAAATGAGATAAAAAGAATTACTCCTGAGAGTCAATATGGTGAGGATGACTTGGCTTGGACCAGAGAAATTATTACATCAAAAAGAGATGTTACTTTATGGGAAGCGGTAAGACTTACTATTAGATTTAAACATTCAACGCCTCTGTTAGATGCTCTTGGTAATCTTAGAGCTCGAGATAAATCTGGAACTTAAATATCTATTATGTTCTTTTATAAGCAAATAGAAAATAAGTTTTTTTCAAGAATTTATTTATAGTTTGACTAAATTTATAGATACATCTGGTTTTGATAATGTCGAACAAGTCAGAAAATGGTATCTAGGTATTCAATCAACTTTTAAGCAAATGCAGCAACAAAATAATTATGATAAAAAACAAGCTTGGGATAAATTAAAAATAGAATTACTTAAATCAGTTGCAAAAGAAGATTTTGTACAGAATGATCTTGAATGGGTTGAAGATCTCCTTCTTCATGAAATAATTCCAACTACTGAAGAAGCCTGTAGATTTGAAAAAAA
The DNA here is from genome assembly GCA_003211315.1 of Prochlorococcus sp. AG-670-O17. Classification (GTDB taxonomy): domain Bacteria; phylum Cyanobacteriota; class Cyanobacteriia; order PCC-6307; family Cyanobiaceae; genus Prochlorococcus_A. Next base: position 11,830 of record QCTC01000002.1, read on the forward strand.
ATATCCTAATTAAACTCCTTTAATTGATGCGCTTGCCAAAATCTTCTAATTTATTTTTGATTTAAATAACACTTACCCCTGTAAACGTTTTGATATTATCTATAGTTTCTTTTGGAGTTTTTATAAGATCTTCATATGTAACTTCTATTAAATTGTCCTTAGGAATAAGATTTTTCATTATTTGCCATTTATCTAATATGAAGGATCTAGTAAACTTTGCATCTTTCTCTGCGTTCCCAAGATATGGAATAAAACCAAATTCTTTATTAAATGATTTGATAGATTTTTCTATACTTTTCACATGATCGTATTTACGTTCAATGTAAATAAATTTTGAGTTGGGAAATAACTCAAGTAATAAGTCAACTCTCGTTGTAAATGCTGGAGCTTTATTGATAAAAACTTTTCCAGGTAAACCATCATGAATCCATGCCCATTCAAGAAGTAATTTTAATTTTTTTTTGAAATCTAATGTAGCTTTCCATTTGTACCATCTTTCTAAATCCTTAGATAATGACTTTCCAAGACCAATTGATGTTGGAGGATGTTCGCAACTCAATCTCATTAATGCAATATCTAACTCTTGAGGTCCCTCTGCTAATAATGGGACCCAATCAAAAAATCTATTTTTATAAGATGGTATAAATTTGCGAAAAAGTTCTTTAAATATTAAGGCTGCCTGAGGGCAACATGAAAACGTATTTTTTATTGTAGCTGCTTTAGTAGCTTTAACTATTTCTGTGTGGAGGTATGTTGTTCCACTTCTCCATGCACCTATAATAAAAATTGGATCAGGCATATTCTTTGGCTTCTTGTAAAGAATTTTTTGCAACCAATAAAGAGGTTCAGCCAACCAACCGAGTGCAATATTCTGGAATAAATAAAAAGAAATAATAGGAAATCTATTAGCTTTTTTTAACAACTCAAACTGAACAGAAGGTCTTAAGCATCCAATAATAATTAAGCGTGGATTGAAAAACAATAATCTATTTATATCCAAAATAAAGATTATCTATGGAACTTTCGATAAGTCAATCAGTACTTATTGCTTTTGTAAGATACTCAAAATAATCTTTACATCTCTATGAAAGTAAAGTAATAAATATTTTTTCTTATGGTTCGCTGCCTACTAGGTTTCACGTGGGTTTTACGTGGCGGAATACGTGTTATAATATGTTCAGACCCATTGATATAACTGTCTTTTTTATTAACCTTTTTGGAGGGACTATTGAGTGGGAATAAAAAATACTTTAATTTTTTTGTCTTTAACTTTTTTACAAAATTCTTATGGATGAAACTATTAAATTAAGTAGGTCTACTGTTGAAAAATATCTTAATTGTCCTAGATGTTGCGTTCTTGATAAAAAGCATAAAATAAAACCTCCATCATTACCATTTACTTTAAATATTGCTGTAGATAATTTATGTAAAAATGAGTTTGATTATTATCGTGATAGACAGGAATCTCATCCTTTATTTATTGAGCATAATATCGATGCTATACCTTTTAAACATAAAGATATAGATACTTGGAGAAGCAATTTTAAAGGAATTAGATATAAATCTACTGAACATAATTATGATTTTGGTGGTGCGGTGGATGATGTCTGGCAAAAAAAGAATGGAGAGTTGATTATCGTTGATGTAAAAGCAACATCAAGAAATAATTTTGATTGGTTTGAAACTTTTAATAAATATGATTATGCAAAAGCATATAAAAGACAATTAGAAATGTATCAGTGGTTATTTAGAAAAAATGGTTTCAAAGTTGCAGATGAGGCCTATCTTCTTTATTTTAATGGGAAAAAGAATGAGAAATTTTTTAATAATCAGTTAAAGTTCGATGTGCATTTTATTAAGTTAGATTGTTCTTCAGCATGGGTAGAAGGCAAAGTTATTGAAACAGTAAAACTTCTCAGATCTAATTTGTTCCCTTCACCATCTTTTAAATGTGAATATTGTAATTATTTAAAAAAGCGTTGGCAGTTGTCAAAAAATTAATTAATGACTTTGAAAAATAATATTATTGGATAATTCTGGAAAAATTCATAAATAAAGATAATCTTTAAGTAGACAATAAATTTTTAGATTTTGGTTAACCCGAAAAGCCCTGATAATAAAATTAGCAGTCATTTACAACAAGATGTTGTCAAAATTGCAGGCAAAACAATCTTTATTAATCCATTTTTGTATTGGAGAAGGTTTGATGAAAATACCAATAGATGGTTAAGAGAACCAGGACAAATGTCAGAAGAGCAAATTCAGCCAAACAGAAATCGTTTTTATCCTGAAATTGACTGGGCTGATTTAAGTCAAGATCAAAAGCTCGTAAAAGATGCAAGTGTAGAAATGTTTCTGAAGACTTTGGAACTTATAAGCACGTTTCACCCTCAGCTTAACTCTGGACAACTATTAGAAGTTGAGAGGAAAATGGCAATTACAAAAAAGCTACCTTTTGAAAAGTGGGTAAAAAAGTCTTTTGCTAAAAAAGCTAGAGCTGAAGAAAATGAGAAAAGAAAATTTCAAAGAGATAGATTTATCAGAAGTTGGAAGGAATGGCTAAGTCTTGAAAATACTCAACAAGCTCTATTACCTATAATTGTCGTTGTCTTTGTCTCAGCATTTATTGGTTGGTCTTTAGGTGTTTCAAAAAACAGTTGCAATCCTTATTTTGAACAAAATTCAGATCAGTCAATATAAACCGTTTTATTAATTAGAATTTAATATCATTTAGATGATTTGTAATTTATTATTTGGGGTAATATTAAAGAAGTTCAGTTTTTAAGTTAACTTATTATTAGATTTATGGATAACAAAGAGCAAGAAAAAAATATATCAAGTTTAGAATTTGATAAAGGAAAGACTCTAAATGATTATAAATTTTTAGTTCAAAAACTAAAAAATATAAAGGAGATTATTACTTTGTTAGAAAATAAGTTTTTACAGAAAGAGATGTAAATTTTTGAAAAATAGTAATTTCAATAATAAGTTCCCTTCTTTTAATAGACAGCCTTTGGTTTTCTATTTAATTACTACTTTTACTTTTTTATTAATATTACTTAGATTAGTTTTTCTTCAATTATTAAATCATGAGACTTACAAAAAAATGTCTGATGAAAATAGAATTAGGCTAATTTCTACTCAACCAATTAGAGGAAGGATACTAGATAAAAATGGATTAATATTGGCAGATAGCCGTTTTAAGTACTCATTAATAGTTAAACCTCAATACGTCAGCAAAAAAGCATGGCAGAAAAATAAATCAAAGATTTCGAAATTATTCAATATTTCATCTGATTCACTTCAAAAGAAATATTCTGATGGTTTAAAAAATAAAAATTTTTCAATAACTCTTTTAGATGATTTAAAAGTTGATCAAGTTATCAAATTTAAAGAAAATGAAAATATCTTAAATGGCTTAGAGATCTCAACAAAAATGATTAGAAATTATCCTTATAAAACTGTTGCTTCTCATGTGATTGGTTATACCCAACCCATTACAGATTCTGAATTTAATATTTTGTCAAAAAAAGGTTATAAATTAAATGATTTAATAGGAAGAACTGGAATTGAGTTTGTTTATGAAGATCATATAAGAGGAGAATGGGGAGGAGAAATGATTGAAGTGAACTCTTCTGGCACTTTTACAAAATCTTTAGGTATTAAACCATCAAAACAAGGGAAAGACCTTCAATTGACTATTGACTTGAATTTACAATTAATCGCTGAAGAAGTGCTTAAAGATAAAAATGGAGGAGCAATAATAGTTATGGATCCAAGAGATGGTGCCATAAGAGCAATGGCTAGTAAACCAACTTTTGACTTGAATTTTTTTTCAAAAGAATTTAAACCAGAAAAAGAATATAATGCTCTGTTCAAATCTCCTGCAAAACCATTATTTAATAGAGCTTTAAATGCATATGATCCAGGAAGTGTTTGGAAAATTGTAACTGCTATAGCTGGTTTAGAAAGCGGAAAGTTTCCTCCTGAAACTTCTTTAGAAACTAAACCTTGTATTACATATGGAAGTCAATGTTTTAGAGAACATAATGACTTAGGGTTTGGAACAATAGGTTATGAAGATGCTTTGCGGGTTTCAAGTAATACTTTTTTTTATCAAATTGGTTATGGCGTAGGTGTAGATGAAATTTATAACGTTTCTAAGAAGCTTGGCTTTGCCGCACTATCTGGAATCGAAATATCCGAACAAGAAAATGTAGGTTTAGTGGCAAGTAGTCAATGGGCTAAAAAAGGGAGAGGCTGGGGGGAACCAGGAAGAACTCCTTGGGTTCCAGAGGATATCGCGAGTATGTCTATCGGTCAATTTGTTGTCCAAGTTACCCCTATTCAAATAGCTCGTGCATATGCCGTAATCGCGAATGGTGGTTATTTAGTCACTCCTCATTTATCTAAAAAAGAAGATCAACTATTAATAAATCAAAAACGTATAAAAATTGATATTGATCCAAATAATCTTCAGTTAGTGAAAAATGGATTAAGAAAAGTAGTTGAATCTGGAACAGGAGTCTCTATCAATTATGGGGTATCTAATCTTCCTCCAGTTTCAGGCAAAACTGGTACTGCTGAAGATGGAGAAGGAGGTTCAGATCATGCATGGTTTGTTTGCTTTACTCCTTCTGATAAAAGTGAATTGTTAATAGTTGCTTTTGCACAAAATACGCCTGGTGGAGGCTCTGTACATGCACTACCTATGGCTAGAGAAATTTTAAAAGTTTGGAATGAAACTAAATAAATATAATTCGCCTAGATTTTTATAAAATATTTTAAACTTTCAATTTTTTCATTTGTGAAAGTCGTTGAATTATATCTTCTATTGTTTTTATATCCACTGGTTTACTAAATGAAGATAACAGTTGTCTACCTAAAACTTGACTTCCTAAATGTACTAATTGAATTCGTAATGAGGTTAACAGCTCTAATCCAACTCCACCAGAAAAAGTTGCAATTGCAATTGGCTGACCATTAAATAAATTTCTAAAATCATCCCCTGATACGGATAGCCATGCTATGAGATTAGAAAGAATTGGAGGTATCGAACCGTTATATTCAGGAGCACATATAATCCATTTTTCTGTAGCAAAAAGCTTTTTTTTTATTTCAATTATTTCGACAGGAATATTTTCTTTTGTATGAATTCGTGGATTAAATAAAGGTATATCAAAACTAGTAAGATCCAAAATCTCAGAATTGAATTTTAGTTCATTACTTTTTTCTTGAAATTTTTTTGAAAGTTCTAGATTTTTTCCACAACTTGCTGAAATGATTATTAGATCTTTTGCATCAGGCATAAATAAAAATAATTTGGTTTAGTAGTTAGCTCCACTCTTACGGTGATGAACGGCAGTTAGACTATCGGATTTTAATATATTGCCGTGTAAAACCTCAGCATATATTACCCAATGATCTCCGCATTCCATTCTTTCTTTAACAGAAGCATCTAACCATGCTAATGACTCAGGAATTATTACTTGATCATTAGGTGTTAATTCAATATCTAAGCCATCAAATCGATCTTCACCTGGTGAGAAAGGTTTTGTAAATCTTTTTAAAGGTTCCCTGAAATCTTTTTCGCTAAGAATATTTAAGGCGAAAGAGTCACCTTTTTGAAGAAGCGATTCTACTGATCTATCTTTTGCTACCGCAATACTTAATCCAGGAGGAGAAAAACTTGCTTGGCTTACCCAAGATGCAAGCATAGCTCCTTTTACATTATTTTCATCTTTCCCTTTTGATGCAGTTAGAACACATAGTGAACCAAGTACTCTTCCTAAAGCTTGCAATGTTGGATCAGTTTTACTTGATATCATTCCGGTATCTGATTTTCTGATTTTTTGTTTTGCTTTTTTTAAAATTTTTCTACCAAAATGAGTACCAATTTCTTCTAGTTCTTTAATTTTTGGTTTATTAGGACTAAATTTTATTCTTATTGGATCAAAACTAAATTTAAATCCACCATCTTTTAATTTTGTCTCAAGCAAATCTATTGCTTCTCCGCTCCATCCAAAACTACCGAAGATGCCTACTGGTTTATCTCTATTACCCTCTGATAACAAAGTTCCTAAAGCACTTACTATTGGAGTTGGGGCGTGTCCCCCCAAAGTAGGCGATCCGATTAGATATCCATCAGCATGTTGAATAGATTTTATAAGTTCATCATTAGATGTAAATTCACAATTAATACTTTCAACTTCTACTGAAGTTCTATTTACACCTTTCGCTAATGCATCACCTATTGAGGCTGTATTGCCATAAGCACTAGCGTATATCAAGACAATTTTAGAATTGTTTGTTGAAAGATTCTCTCCCCATCTAATATAGTCATTTAAAAAGCTTTTTAAGCTGTACTCAATTGCTGGACCGTGAAGTGGAGCAATAGTTTTAATGTCTAGTTCAGAAATTTTTTCAGCTATTGATACGATTTGATTAGACATTGGTGCCATAAGACAATCATAAAAATGTTTTCTATCAATTTCTGTACTTATTCTGTTGGTTTCTGACCATTCTTCAGATGCTAAATGTGCAGAAAATATTTTTTCACTTAAAAGTATTTCTTGATTCTCTTCATATATGATTAATCCACCAGGCCACCTGGCAGTTGGTACAGGAATTAGTTTTAATGAAATATTTTCTAGTTCTAGATAAAGTTCTTTTTTTACGATGTTAATTTCAGGTAATTCTTGCTCAATAAAAGTTTTTAAATTTGGATTTTTTTGATTCCAAAGTTCACTAATAAGCTTAAAACCAGGATTCGAACATGTGAGAGTTAAGTTGCTGAATTGGACACTGATTGATTTTATAGTTTCAATAATTTTAGGATTTACATGACCAGTAATTATGTTAATTTTGTTGAATTTAAACTCATTATGAAAATTTGAAATTACTTCATTAATTAATTTTGAATATTCTTTTTCAGGTGGATGAATAATGAAAAAATCATTATTAGTTATGATTAAAAAAGTATTAAATGAAGTTCCTTTCTCAAGATTAAATTCGAGCTCAAACCTTTCTTTGTTTTGATCAAGAAATCTGATGCAAATAAATTTTTCAGTTATTTCAAATATTGATAAGTTTTTATTTTCTAAAAGTGAACTTGTATTAATTACTGACATCTTTAAAGATTTATTTTTTAGTAGTGATTAGCAACTTTCCTATGATGAACGGCTGTTTTACAGGATAAATCAGAAACGCTTCCATTTTTAACTATACCGTAAATAATCCAATGATCTGGAGTCTCTAATCGTGAACTTACTTTACAATCTAAAAATGCGAGAGAATCAGAAAGTACTGGTCCACCATTCGCGATATTGCTCACTACATCTACATCAGCAAATCTATCTGCTCCAGGTGCAAATCTTTTTAAAAAATGTCTAAACATTTTTTGATAGTTATCTTCTCGTAAGATATTCACTACAAAACCTTCTCCAACTTGCATATAAGATTCAATAGCTCTATCTTTTGCTACTGCAACTGTAATACCTGGCGGACTGAAACTTGCCTGACTAACCCAGCTTGCTACCATCGCGCTTTGTCTAAAAGTCGAACCTTCTCCTTGGCTAGCTGTAACTACATATAAACCTCCACTTAATCTCCCTAAAGCTTTATCCAGATTTGAATCAAGGCTTTTCATTGAAGCAATATTTTTCTTCTTATTAATTAATTGTCCCAAGTCGGTTCCAGCTTCTTCAAATTGTTGATAGATAATAGGATCTGGAATATTTTTAACTCTTAGAGGTGAAAAGGCTTCTTTTTGTCCTAATTCTCTCAACTTATTTGCTAATGAGTCTATAGGTTCATCATTTCCTCCAAAAGCATCATAAACTGCCGTAAATTGTTTAGGCTTTAATGCGGCAAAAAGAGTGCCAAGAGACTCTTTTAATTCATTATCAGACTTAACTGGCCAGGTAGGGATTACTACGGCTTTAGATTCTGAAATTAAACCTGTTAATTCCTGAGAATCTGAAGATCTTAAATCAATTAATTGAACCTGTGCATCTGCTTTACTTATGCCGTGAGATATAGCTTGACTTAATCGATCACAATATCCATAATCACTGATGTAGCAGACAGATACAAATTCATTACCTTTACTCTTGTTACTACTCCACTCTGAATACTTTTCTTTCCAAAAATTGACTTGATTATGAAGTAATGGCCCATGACCCACAGCTATAGTTTTAAGTCTAGGTAACTTATCTATTCGTTTGATAGCTTGTAGAACACTTCTTGCGTTCGGGCCCATAAGACAATCGTAATAAAAACGAAAATCCTCATAAATTTCTTTTTGATCATTATCAAAAAATTCATCAGAGCAATAATGCAATCCAAAAGCATCGCATGTATATAAAACATTCGTACCGTGATCGTAGGAGAAAATAGTATCTGGCCAATGTAAATTTGGTGCACTTATAAATTCAATATTATGATTTACTCCACTTGTGGGGTTAGCTCCAAGATCTAAATATTGTCCACTTTTTACTTCTAATCTTTTAAATGGAATATGTATTTGATCCTCAATAAATTTAAGCGCTAATTTCGAACCAACTACTATTATTTGTGGATTAAGAGTTAAGAGGTTTCCAATTAAACCTGAGTGGTCTGGCTCTGTATGACTTGTAATTAAATAATCAATTTCTTCTGGATTTACTTCTTTAAGTAATTGCTCAAACCATAGTTTTTCAAATTTAGCGTGGCTTGTATCAATTATTGCTAGTTTTTGGCCCTTAATGATAAAACTATTATAAGTAGTTCCATTTCTTAATCCAAATTCAATATCAAACCTACTTCGATCCCAGTCAAGAGATCTAATTGCACTTGTGTCATCTGCAAAAACTTTCTGTTGCACAGATAATTTTTGCTCAACTTTATTCATCTCTGAAATATTTGTTTTTGCAGAAGTTATCATACTATTATTCTTTTGTATTATGACTTTAGTTAAATACAATATAAATCCGCGTGAATCTAAGTGTGGAATTACCGAATTTGTTTTTTAATCACTTCATTATTGATTCTGTTATAAATGAAATCTCAAACTAAAAACACTCCAATTACAGGTGATGAAATAAGAAAAGAATTTTTAAATTTTTACCATGAAAAATTTCATAAAATCATTCCAAGTGCATCTTTAATTCCTGATGATCCTACAGTTATGCTCACGATCGCTGGAATGCTGCCTTTTAAGCCAGTTTTTTTAGGATTGCAAGAAAGGCCATCAAAAAGAGCCACATCTAGTCAAAAGTGTATAAGAACAAATGATATTGAAAATGTTGGAGTTACAGCTCGACACCATACCTTCTTCGAGATGCTTGGTAATTTTTCTTTTGGAGATTATTTTAAGAAAGAGGCTATTGAGTGGGCTTGGGAATTAGTGACTGATATTTACGGACTTTCTGCTGAAAATATAATAGTGAGCGTGTTTCATGAAGATCATGATTCGGTAAAGATTTGGAAAGAAGATATTGGGATTGATCCACAAAGGATAATTAAGCTTGGAGAAAAAGATAATTTCTGGTCTTCAGGGAAAACAGGTCCTTGCGGACCTTGTTCAGAATTATATTATGACTTTAAACCTGAAAAAGGTCTTCAGAATATTGATTTAGAAAATGGTGATCGTTTTATAGAATTTTATAATCTTGTATTTATGCAATATAACCGTGACCCTGATGGTCAATTGACAGATTTGAAATACAAAAATATTGATACTGGAATGGGGCTTGAAAGAATGGCTCAAATATTGCAAAAGAAGAATAATAATTATGAAACAGATTTGATTTTTCCAATTATTCAAAAAACTTCTGAGATCTCCAAAATTGATTATTATTCTTCAGATGAAAGAACCAAAATCTCTTTAAAAATTATTGGAGATCATATAAGAGCAGTTATACATTTAATTTCTGATGGGGTAGTAGCAAGTAATCTTGGAAGGGGATACATATTAAGAAGACTGATTCGAAGAATGGTTAGACATGGAAGGTTGTTAGGCTTAAAAAATGAATTTTTATCGAAACTTGCAAGTGTAGGTATTAAATTAATGCAAGAGAATTATCCAGATTTAAAAAATAATTGTGATCATATATTGAGTGAGATAAAAATTGAAGAAATAAGATTTAGAGAAACTCTTGATAGAGGTGAGAAATTATTAGATGAATTGATTTCATCGGGCCAGAAAATGATTACTGGGTTTAAAGCATTTGAACTTTATGATACTTATGGATTTCCATTAGAACTAACAGAAGAAATTGCTCAAGAAAACAATATTGGTGTTGATGTTAAGGGGTTTGATAAAGAAATGTCTGCACAAAAAGAAAGAGCTAAAGCTGCTTCTCAGATTATTGATTTGACATTAGAGGGTTCATTAGAACGAGAAATAGACTTATTTGATAAAACTCTTTTTAATGGTTATGATTCACTCGATTCAGATGCAGAAATTAAGGGTATATTTTTGGAATCAACCTTGGTTAAGCAAGCAAGTGAAGGGCAGAAAGTTTTAATTGTCCTTGATCAGACTTCTTTCTATGGAGAATCTGGAGGTCAAGTTGGTGATATTGGAACGATATTCTCGAATGATCTAGAGGTTTTAGTTGATAACGTCATACGAAAGAAAAACGTTTTTCTGCATTATGGAATAGTTAAAAAAGGAATATTAAGTCTGGGACAAAAAGTTAAAACTAAAGTAAATGATTTGGCTAGAGCTAAGGCTGCTGCAAATCATACTGCTACCCATTTATTGCAATCTGCTCTCAAAGTAGTTGTTAATGAAAGTGTTGGACAAAAAGGCTCATTAGTCGCATTTAATAAATTACGATTTGATTTCAATTCTTCTCAACCTATTACAAAAGATCAAATTTTTAAAGTTGAGACTTTAGTTAATTCTTGGATTTTGGAAAATCATTCTCTAAAAATTAAAAACATGGCCAAGAGTGAGGCTCTCGAGAGAGGGGCAGTGGCTATGTTTGGAGAGAAATATGATGATGAAGTAAGAGTTGTTGATGTGCCAAGTGTTTCGATGGAACTATGTGGTGGAACTCATGTAAAAACCACATCTGAATTAGGTTGTTTTAAAATAATTAGTGAAGAAGGTATTTCAGCGGGCGTAAGAAGAATCGAAGCATTGTCAGGGCAATCAGCTTTTGAATACTTTAGTGATAAAAATTCTCTTGTAAGTCAACTTAGTGATTTGTTAAAAGCAAATCCTAATCAACTCCTAAACAGGGTTAATTCTTTGCAATCAGAGTTGATTAATAAAAATAAAGAAATACAAAAAATGAAGGATGAAATTGCTTATTTTAAATACTCTTCGCTAAGTTCTTCTGCAAATAAAGTTGGTTTATTTTCGCTGATTATTAGTCAACTTGATGGACTAGACGGAAATTCTCTACAATCTGCAGCATTAGATTTAACTTCTAAATTGGGAGATAAGTCGGTTGTGATTCTTGGAGGAATACCAGATAAGGAAAATAGAAAATTGTTATTTGTTGTCTCTTTTGGGGAAGACTTAGTTAAAAAAGGTATGCATGCAGGTAAATTAATTAATGATATTTCACGTATTTGCTCGGGGGGAGGTGGAGGTAAACCTAACTTTGCACAGGCAGGTGCTAAAGATATTGATAAATTAAATGATGCTTTGGAATATGCAAGAAAAGATTTGAGGTCAAAGCTCCTTAGTTACTCTGATAAGTAACTACTTTTTCTTAAACTGGTTTCTATTTGGTCGATTAACTTTCGTGCTTCTTGAATAGTTAAAGTTTTATTATTGATGGCAGATTCAGTATTGATTCTTATTGATTCAACTAAATTATCTGAACTATAATCTAGTAACTCTAAAATTTCTGATTTGCTGTTTTCTTTAATAATGTTTTCAATTTTATAAGAATTATCTTCATTTATATCAATATGAATAACATTTGTATTTCCAAATAAATTATGGAAATTCCCTAATGCCTCTTGATATGCCCCTGCCATAAAGATTCCTATTAGATAATCATTATTTTTTTCTGGAGGATGTAAATTCAATAGTGATTTAATCTTTCCATTGTCAACAAAACTATTCAGCTTGCCATCAGAATCACAAGTTAAATCTGCAAAGTTTCCCTTACAAAAGGGCTCTTCTAAATGTCTATGAATTGGAATAATTGGAAAAACTTGATTAATTGCCCAGGTATCAGGAATAGATTTAAAAACTGACAAATTTGCGTAATATGTTGATGCAAGCGTGTCGGTTATTTCAGATAAATCTGGATGGATAATCTCATCATTCTCCAATTGATTTGCAATTTCTTTTGCACAAGCCCATGTAAGTTCTTCCGCATACGCACGTTCTTCCAGACAGATAAATCCCAGTCTAAAAGCAACTAAGCAATCCTCTTTAAATTTTTTAGCGTCATTCCATAATTCTATTATTTCCGATAAATCTTCTTTTTTATCTCTAAGATTCCTTATCTGATTAAGGGTTTCTATCAGATTTGTGATTATTAATGATTGTTTTTTTTGATCGGATACTTTAACTTGGGAGCTGACATGACTTGTTCCTAAAATATTAAAAATTAAAACTGAACAATGACTGATTATCGCTCTACCACTTTCTGAGATTATGATTGGATGTTGAATATTATTTACTTCACATGAATCTTTTACTGTTGCAATGACGTCATTTGCGTAGTTTTGAAGAGAATAATTTGTAGAAGTATTGGAAGACGTTTTAGTTCCATCGAAGTCTATTCCTAATCCGCCTCCAACATCTATATATTTCATTGGTGCGCCTAACTTAGATAATTCAACAAATATTTGACTAGCTTCTTGCAATGCGTCTTTTATTACTGATATATCACTGATTTGGCTTCCAACATGGAAATGCAGCAACATCATTTCTTTTATTAGATTTGCTTCTTTTAGATCTTTTATTGTTAGCATTATCTCTGGAATTGATAATCCAAATTTGGAATTATCTCCCAATGATTTACCCCACCTTCCACTACTCTTACTTGATAATTTTGATCTAATTCCAAGTATGGGTGTTGCTTTGAGATCTTTTACAGCCTCTATAATTCTTTGAACTTCATCTCTTTGTTCAATAACTATAATTGGCTGTTTACCAAGTTTTCTGGCTAATATTGCAGTCTCAATATACTTTTTATCTTTATATCCATTACAAATTAAAAGTGATTTTTGATTTTCTAGGATTGATAATCCAATTAATAATTCTGATTTACTTCCTACTTCTAAACCAAAATTCCAACAATCCCCATATTCAATGATTTTTTCCAATACATTCTTTTGCTGATTACATTTAATAGGAAAAACTCCTTGATAAATATTTTTATAGTCATAAGTTTCTATAGCTTGGGAGAAGGCATTATTTAATTCCGTAATTCGGTCTTTTAAAATGTCGTTGAATCTTATTATTAAGGGAGTATTGATTTCTCTACTTTTAAATTCCTTAACAAGGTTAAAAAGATCGACTTTTTTTTTGGATTTTTTATCTGGGCTTATCGATATATTGCCCTCTGAATTAATTGAAAAATATTTTTCTCCCCATTTATCAATACCATATGTAGAAATACTATCTTCTATAGTCCAATTCTTATTTAATTTTTTTGGATCAAAATCGGTCAATTTTATTTTTGTAATTTATATAAGTTTTTGAAAATTACTCAAAACAATATCTTTTATTTTAATGATTACTTGCCAAGTTACCACCTAAAAGAAGAATATACATAGAGAGATTACTAATTAAATGATCAAAGAGAGAACGTTTCTTGCAATTAAACCAGATGGAGTTCAGAGAGGATATGTTTCAGAGATTATTGGAAGGTTTGAAAAAAAAGGCTTTAAATTGGTAGGTTTAAAACAATTAATTCCATCAAAGCAACTTGCTCAAGATCATTATGGGGTACATAGAGAGAGACCTTTTTTTAAGGATTTAGTCGACTTTATATCAAGTGGTCCTGTGGTTGCGATGATTTGGGAGGGAGAAGGAGTAATCTTAAGCGCAAGAAAATTAATTGGGGCTACAAAACCACTTGAGGCTGAACCTGGCACTATAAGAGGAGATTTAGCTATTGATATAGGTAGAAATATAATTCATGGTTCAGATGGAGAAGAAACTGCAAAATTTGAGATAAATTTATGGTTTGATCAAGATGAAATATGTGATTGGGAGACTTCTGATTCTGAATGGCGAGCAGAAAATTAAAGAAATTTATATTTAAAATCTATTAAAACTAAATCTTTTAAGGAAAGTAGTTTCAATATCGTTGAGAGTTTTTTCTTGAATTAATTTGAACATAATATCGCTTGTAATTGCTGAAAAGAGCACTCCATTCCTGTAATGTCCAGTAGCTACATAAAGATTTACGATTTGAGTTTTTCCAATTATAGGCTTGAAGTCAGGTGTACAAGGCCTGAACCCCCACCAATGTTCCATTTGTGGCCAGTTTAATGCTTCTGGTAATAAAGATTTAATACCCTCCTGAAGTTGATTTATGCCCTTTGGTGTATTTCCTTGATTAAATTCGGCCTTATCTTCAACGGTTGCTCCAACAACTATTAGACCATCGTCTCTAGGAACTAAGTAAGTATTAGGACCAAAAAGAACTCTTTTGATAGAATTTTCTGGACCTTGTATTGAAAGCATTTGTCCCTTTACGGGAAAGATAGGTAAGTTATTTAAAACTTTTTTACTCCAAGCACCGCAGCATAAAACTACTTTTTCCCCAAAAATATTTTTTATTTCTCCAGTAGCGTTTAAAACTTTTGCACCAAGAATTTTATTCTTTTCTAAGATTAATTCTTTTACATCTGCTCCTTCTTGGAACTTGACCCCATGCAAAGAACATGCACGCTCAAGAGCACGCATAAGCCTCCTTCTATTATCTATTTGGCCGTCTTGTTCAAAAAGTAATCCATGCTCCCAATTTGTATTTATTCCACTGATTTCTTTCTTTAGGTTTTTCTGATTTAAATATTTTCCATATTTATAAGTTTTGAATTTCTTCAATTTTTTTAAATTTTCAAACGGTACTACTATCCCACATTTTTTTAAACCACAATCTATGCCACTATCTTGTTCGATATTTTTAATCCATTCTGGAATTAAATTTTGACTTTCTTGTCCAAATATGAATAATTCATCTTCAAGTCCCTCAGCATGGGTGGCTAGCATTCCTGCCGCAACGAATCCAGCAGATTCGCTTCTGTTTTTGCTTAAAACTTCAACTTTAAATTTATTACGTGCAAATTCATAAGCAATAGATAAACCTATTAATCCTCCACCAATAATTAGAATTGTATTTTTAGTTTCTGATTCCATTTAATTATTTTTATAATTTAGATATGTTTTGATCCTCTTTTACCTTATATCCAATAAGATTAAGAAAGGAATATTTAATAATGAAAAATTTAGAACCTTGGGAAGCTGTGATCGGTTTAGAAACCCATGTCCAGCTTAATACTAAAAGCAAAATATTTACATCTGCATCAACAGCTTTTGGTGATGAACCTAATACTCATATTGACCCTGTTGTTTGTGGTTTACCAGGAACTCTCCCTGTTTTAAATAAGACTGTTTTAGAGTATGCAGTAAAAACTTCTCTAGCTTTAAATTTAAATGTGGCAGAACATTGTAAATTTGATAGAAAACAATACTTTTACCCTGATTTGCCTAAAAACTATCAAATCTCTCAATTCGATGAACCTTTAGCAGAAAATGGCTGGCTAGAAGTTGAAATAGCAGAAAAAGATAAGGAAACGTACTTAAAGAAAATCGGTATAGAAAGACTTCATATGGAAGAAGATGCTGGTAAGTTAGTTCATGTAGGAAGCGATCGATTGGCTGGCTCTAAATATTCATTGGTTGATTACAATCGCGCAGGTATAGCACTCGTTGAGATCGTAACTAAACCAGACATTAGGACAGGTAGAGAGGCATCAGAATATGCTTCAGAAATAAGAAGAACTGTTAGATACCTTGGTGTTTCAGACGGAAATATGCAAGAGGGCTCACTAAGGTGCGATGTAAATATTTCAGTTAGGAGAGGCCCTAATGCCCCTTTCGGGACTAAAGTTGAAATAAAGAATATGAATTCTTTCTCTGCTATTCAAAAGGCTTGTGAGTATGAAATAGAAAGACAAATTGATGTCTATGAGAATGGAGGAGAAATTTATCAAGAAACTAGGCTGTGGGATGAAGCTAAGCAATTAACAAAAAGTATGAGATTAAAGGAGGGTAGTAGTGATTATAGATATTTTCCAGACCCTGATCTTGGCCCAATTGAAATATCAAAAGAACAAAAAGATCAATGGCTTAATGAATTGCCTGAATTACCTTCTAAGAAAAGACAAAAATATGTCAAAGAATTAGGCTTGTCACCATATGATTCAAGAGTTATTTCCGATGAAGTTTTTATGGCAAACTTTTTTGAAGAGACCGTAGCAAATGGTGCCGATCCAAAACTTGCATCAAATTGGATAACAAGTGATATTGTTGGGTATTTGAAATCAAATAAACAAAGTTTTGCTGAATTAAAGCTTAGCCCTATTAATCTTGCAGAGATGATTAATATGATTTCTAAGAAAGTTATTAGTGGAAAAATAGCAAAAGAAATCTTACCAGAATTAATTCAGGATAATATTTCTCCACAAAAGGTAGTTGAAGAAAAAGGCTTGGCGATGATATCTGATTCTGAAAGTATTTTGCCTATTATTGAAGAACTTATCATTGAATATCCTAAAGAGGTTAAATCTTTTAAAGAGGGAAAAACTAAACTTCTTGGTTTTTTTGTAGGACAGCTTATGAAAAAAACTAAAGGTAAAGCAGATCCCAAACTTGCTAATAAACTCATCTCAGAAAAACTAAATAGTTAATTTCTAGATAAGTTTTTGTATTGTATTCTTCCATAACTGTTTATTATCTGAATTATCTAAAATTACATCTGAAAATTTAGATTTATCTTCAAAATTTAATTGAAGATTTATAATTTTCTCAGCCTGATTTTCACTGATTATATTTCTTTTCATAAGTCTTTTCTTTTGGACTTCTTTTGGGCATTTTACTAACCATATTTCTGTACAAATATCAGTAAATTTTGCTTCGAACAGCAAAGGAATAACTAAAACTAGATTTTTATTTTTATCAAATTGATTACATTTTTCTATCATTTTTTCTTTTATTAATGGATGAAGAAGATTTTGTATCCATTTTCTATGTTTAGAATTTTCGAAAATAATTTTTTTTAATAATGCCCTGTTTATTTCATTTTCTGAAGAATGATGATCAACTATTTGAGGTCCAAAATAAGCGATAACTTTCTTATAGCAATTACTTTTCGGCTTGATTAGATCTTTTGAATATTGATCTGCATCCAATATTGGAATGTCTATATATTCTTTAATGTATTTAGCTATAGTAGACTTTCCACTTGCAATACCTCCAGTAAGACCTATTCTTCTTTGTTTATTGTTTAATTTTGGGTGGATGCTCATAAATTTAATAAGAATCTATATTGCAGTGTTTTAATAGAAAGAATAGTTATTATGAATTTAATTTATAAAAAAGATTGATTCAGCTTGAGACTAATTGGTCATTTGTGAGTGATAGTGAAGCAAAGCCTGATGGTTTTTCTTTCGCAGGGATCGCTGCAGGATTAAAGAATTCTAACAAGAAAGACTTGGCTTTAATATTAGCCCCAGAAAATAGCATTTGTAGTGGCTTGTTTACACAATCAATAGTTCGAGCATCCTGTGTAGATATTTGTGAACAAAGGATTAAAAAGTCTTCAGGTCTTATAAGAGCAATATTAATAAACTCCGGACAAGCAAATGCTTGTACAGGTGATTATGGTATTCAACATACTTTGTTTGCTACGAAGGAGGTCTCACAATTATTAGGAATAAATGAAGAAGAAGTTTTAATGTGCTCAACTGGTGTAATTGGTATACCGATTCAAATAAAAAATTTAATTGATAATTTGCCTAATTTGGTCAAGGAGTTAAAAACAAATAGTTTACAGAATGCTGCAGAAGCTATTTTAACTACTGATTTAGTTGACAAAAAAATAACTATAGAAACATTTATTGAAGGTAGAAAGGTAAAGATATCTGGCTTCGCAAAAGGATCAGGAATGATTTATCCGAATATGGCTACTATGTTGGCCTTTCTTACATGTGATGTTGGTGTTGATAAAGAAGAATGGGACAAGATGATTTCTATTGCTGTTAAAAAGTCTTTTAATGCTATTTCCGTGGATGGAGAGACAAGTACTAATGATGCCTTTATAGGAATAAATTCAGGAAAAAAAATTGATAAGAGATTTTTATCAAAGATTCAATCAGGAATTGATATTGTATGCCAGAGTTTGGCAAAAAATATCGCTAGAGATGGAGAAGGAGCAAATTGTTTGCTAGAGGTTTTGGTTGAGGGAGCCAAGAATAATTCAGATGCAATTAAAATAGCGAAATCTATATGTAATTCTTCACTGGTAAAAACTGCAATTAATGGGTGTGATCCAAATTGGGGCAGAATTATTTCAGCTGCTGGTAATTCTGGAATTGATTTTAAATTAGATGTTCTTGATTTATATATTGGAGACTTTCAGATTTTGAAAAAGGGTAAGTTAAATAAATATGATTCCAAAAAAGTTGCCAATTACATGCAAACAAGAATGAATGGTAAATATTTAGTTGAGGATATAGTATCTATAGCTCTTAATCTTAATTCTGGTTCAGAAAAAGGAACTGCTTGGGGCTGTGATTTGTCTAAAAAGTACGTTGAAATAAATAGCGAATACACTACTTAATTTTTAACAGCTCAATTGGTAAATATTCGTTTATGTAAAGAAAGAGGATTGAAATAGTTCCTATTACAGAACCAATAAAACTTCCAATAAAATAATTAAATATCTTGGGTTGTATGATTTGTGAGTTTTCTCCATTTTCTATTTCAAAATCAGGAGAATCAACTACTTTTAGGCGCTGATTAGTTGTTGGTTGTTTAAGTTGTTGGTGTCGGATGAGTGCTTCGAAATCAGGCATGGAATTTGAGATGCAATGGAACAGTAGGCAGACCAGCCCGTCATTCGACGAGGATCTGATCTTCCTAAATCGTCTACAGCTTCAAATACTGCATTTCCAGATGCTTCTGCTTTATCAAATGCTGAAAGTAAAGGAATAAATGTATCAAAAACGTGTAAACCGAAATTTTCTAACGCTGCCTTAGCTTGTTGAGCTGCTTTTTGTTGTCTAAAATCTACTTTTACAATTACGACTGAATGGTTAACTTTTAAAGTATTTAATAAGCTGGCTAATTCAACAGTTAATTCAACAGACCTTGCTTTAGCGGTTGTGGGTAAAATAACTAAATCTGATCCGTATGCAAGATGTTTAAGTTCTTCTTTATCACTGCTTGCCTGGCCATCAGTAATAACAATTTCCGAGGATCTGGAGGCTTTTGCGGCTGAACTAACTGGAAAAACGGGAAATGGAAGATTTCCTCTGGATGAGTAGGCTAATGCTGATCTGTTTTTATCAGCATCAACTATACATACCTTTTTGCCTTCAGAATGCCATACACTTGCAAGGTGAATACTTGTGCAAGTTTTAGCAACGCCTCCTTTTTGACCGCAAACAGTAATAAACAATTTTTTACTAATATTTTCCTTACTTTGGAGAATAATTTCTTAATGTCAATAGGTAATTATTTGAAAAGTTTTAAAACTTATATTTCCTAATTACTCTTTTGTGGAATATATAGTTTCGAGTAATCTTAAAAGTATGTTTTAAAAAATAGTAAGTGAAAAAAAGAATTGGACTAGGAACATGGTCTTGGGGAAATCAAGTTTTTTGGGACTATCAAATTAGTAATGATGATGATTTACGTGAGACTTATAAAGAAGCGTTAAAAAGAGGTTTTAACTTAATTGACAGTGCAGATTCTTATGGAACTGGAAAACTTAATGGAAGAAGTGAAGAACTTTTAGGTAATTTTTTACTAGATACTCCTGCTTTTCAAAAAAAACGAGTTCAAATAGCAACAAAGCTCGCTCCTTATCCATGGAGATTGGGGAATAAAGGTTTCACCAAACCCTATCTCAAAAGTTTAGAAAGATTAAATAATAAATTAGATATAGTTCAAATACATTGGTCAACCGCAAAATATAACCCTTGGCAAGAACTACAATTATTAAATAATCTTTGTGATTTAATTGATCAAGGTTTTAATTTTCAAATTGGATTATCAAATATTGGACCCCAAAGATTAAAGAAAATAATTCAATACTTATCAAAAAGAGATAAGAAAGTTAAAAGTGTTCAAATTCAGTTTTCTTTATTATCTCCAGATTTCTTAAAACATAAAAATGTAAAAAGAATTTGTGAAAATAATGATATTGATTTTTTAGCCTATAGTCCTTTATCTTTTGGAATACTATGTATAGATCCTGAAAAAGATGAAGATAAGCAAAACTCTTTTCTACGTAGTCTGATTTTTAAAAACTATAAAAAATCAAGTATTGAATTAAGGAGATGTCTTAAACAGATTGCTGTTTCAAGATCAGTTTCACAAGCTCAAGTAGCAATCAATTGGTGTTGTTATCAGGGAGCCATACCTCTTGTAGGAATGAGAAAAAGGTCTCAAGTTATTGATATATCGAATGTTTTTAAATGGAACTTAAATAAAAAAGAATTTGGAATGCTTCAAGAAGCTTCTCAAAAGTGTTTGAAAAAGATGCCAAGTAATCCTTTCTCAAGCTTGTAAAAGAGAATTAAATAAATTTTATGCAGATAGTTTTTTAAGATTTTTTATTGAATTATTGCTCCAAAGTTCTGTCGGAAAGTTTGAACCTGTAAATCTTAAAACTTTAGGTTTATATTTTATTAATAAGTCATTAATGTTATTTTTTGTGCTCATTTTTATTGAGAATTTTTAGTATGCTAAAATATTTTTTTTCTAATCTTCTCAGTATTTATACTTATAAAATTCAAAAATTATTTCTAATACATTATTTTGAACTAAATTTTACAAATTACTAAATTATCTAATACCATATTCTGTCAATTTAAAATGGTGGAGCCCTTCCAGGCTCCTTGGATCATTTGGTTGATAAGGCTGATATCACCCCATCTCCTTTGAGATCAAGCAGCAACTGGTGCTGTTTGACGGGAGAAACTAACGATTTTGTTAGCGTTTGTGTTTTTGCCCTAACCGAGCAGGCTTCAGTCATCTTCCTTACGCCCCGTCGAAACCATTACAACCCCAAAAGGAAATGGAGTTGAGCGGAATCGAACCGCTGTCCGAAACATCGGTTGAGATCACCTAGTCCAATTGGACATTTATATTCTGGCAGGCAAAATGAGTATTGAATAGTTATTTCATTAATTTTTTAAATATATGAACGTAATTGCATCATCTCCTGAAGGTTTAGAGAAATATTTAGCAAGCGAAATTATTGAATTGGGTGGATTTAATATTAATACCTATAAAAGATCAGTTTCTTTTGAATGTGATTATGCCACTTTTTATAGAATTCATTTTTTTTCAAGAGTTGCGTTTCGTTTTTATAGACAAGTTGCACGTTTTGTCTGCTACGACAGGCTTTCTTTATATGAGGGAGTTAGAGATTCATTTGATTGGTTGAAATGGTTACCTTCTGAAAAAACATTTAATGTTCAAGTAACCGGCAGAACTTCATCGTTAAGTCATTCTCATTTCACTGCTCTTGAGGTTAAAAATTCAATTACAGATCTCCAACAATCTGTTTGGAATAAAAGATCTAATATTTCTTTAGATAATCCTGATTTGATAATTCATTTACATTTAAATAATGATCGTGGGGTTCTTAGCCTGCAGAGCACTTTTGAAAGTCTTCATAAAAGAGGCTATAGACCTGCTATTGGAAATGCTCCACTTAAAGAAAATTTAGCTTCTGGACTATTAAAGATGACTGAATGGAACGGAACTAAACCTTTGGTTGATCTTATGTGTGGTTCAGGAACTTTTTTAATAGAGGCTATTAATCAAATTCTTAAAGTTCCACTTAAATTTCAGCAATTTTATCTTTTTGAAAATTGGCTCGATTTTAATAAAAATATCTATCTAGAAGAGAAAAACAAGGCTCAGAAGAGAGTTGTTACCTTCGAGAAACTATCAAAAATTATTGGTTGTGAGATTAATAAAGATGTTTTTGATCAAGCAACAGTCAACATAAAAAAAGCAGGACTTAATAATTATATTGAATTACAAAATGATGATTTTAAAAATATTCAATTTAAATCTTCAGAAGGATTAGTTTTATGTAATCCACCTTATGGAAAAAAACTAGGTGATGAAAACGAATTAATTACTTTATATGAGGATATGGGTGAATTTTTGAAGAGCAATTTTTCTGGTTGGGAATTCTGGTTACTAAGTGGGAATCCAAAACTTACAAGATATTTAAAAATGAAATCTTCTTTAAAAATACCGGTAAGCAATGGAGGTATTGATTGTAGATGGATTAAATATTTAATAAGATAATTTATTTTTTTCCTAATACTGCTTTTGTTGTTTTACCTAAACCCTCTAGTGTTTGGGGGAGATAAGGGCCTTTAGCAAGTTTTCCTCCAAGCTTTAAGCTTAAACCTGCAAGAAATAAATCAACAAATATTATTAAAAGTAAATTATATTCAGTGGCCCAATTATTAAACTTACTAAGAGTGAGATAAAAAATAACATGAATACAAATTAAAACTAATAGTAATAAAATTCCACCCATAGCAATAAATACTCCCCCACTTATTAATCTTCTCTTTTCTCTATCAACTTCTTGAAGTGCGATTCGGACATGCAAATCCATTACCGAACTTGCAATTGCAGAGATTCTTGAAGCTGTATTAGCAAAGTTTTTGTTTTTAGGTTTATCCATTTATTTGTTTCTACTATTAATTAAACTACCTATAAATAATCCTATACCAGCAGCAATAGCAATAGATAAAATTGGTTTTTTTCTAATTGGGGTTTCTAGTTTTGGCCTTAATGTACTGTTCAGTTCATCTAGTAAATCTTCTAATTGACTTTCGATTGGTTCTATTTTATCTGCAATTTCCCAATTATTTTCTTGAATTGAATCAATAATTTGAAATAATTGATTTTTAATACCACTAGCAGATGATCCAGTATGACTTGCTATTACTCCAACTAAATCATCAATACTTCCTTTTGCAGTCTCAAGAGTTTGTTGTGCAATATTAGGCCATTTTTCTTGTATTAACGGAATCAAACTATCGATTCTTTCACGCAACCATTTTTCTGATATGCCTTCTTCCTTTGGCAGATCAGAATCATCAATAGTTTCTTCAATTTCTTTGGGAGGATGAAAAGCTTCCATTAATCCACCTACATTTCTTTTACAGTAGTCCGTATTTTCTTAATTTGGAACCCTTCTATTTAGATTTGTTTTTAATAAAAAAATTATAGACATATAAAATTTTATTTACATTTCATTTATCTCCTCTTTTCTGTCTTAAGGTTTTGATAAGCTATTACTGACTTTATTCAATTAAGTTTTTTATTTCATCATGGATATCTCACTTGCAGCAATTATTTTTGCATCCCGTACAATTCCAACCGATTTTGGATTGGTAGCAGCAGCTATTGCAGGAGCTGGCAGTTTGCTATTTATTGCTTTGAGATTTGTTCCTGATGCGGGTAACTAGGTTTTTCCTTTTAATGATTGATTATTGAAATAAAATAACGTATTGATGCACTAGATAATGAATCGATGGGTTTTACTCGAACATAAGATTCTTGGTAGTAAATTAATTGATATTCACTATGATTTTCTTGTTGAAGATCAATTAGATTGTTTAACTTGGAAATTTCGCGAAATTCCATTACTAAATAAGGGTGTTGTTAAAATAGTAAAACAACCAAATCATAGATTGGTGTGGCTTTCTAGGGTTGAATATCAACTTTCTAATAATAGAGGTTTAGTAAAAAGAATTGATCATGGAATTTTCTCTAATATTTCTCATAATAGAGACTCTCAAGAATTAAAAATTATATTGAATGGTAAATTGTTAAAGGGTTTGTTCATAATTGAAGGAAATTTTTGTCAATTAACGAAAAATAATTAATTTGTTTTTAGAAATAATCTTAATAATTCTCTTGAGATTTTTTGAAAAGTAGCTATTCTTACTTAGCTATTGTGACTTGCGATTGGTATACATCAATCAGGTCGAGTTTGAAAATTTTAAATCTTTTGGAGGAAGTGTAAAAATTCCTCTTGAAGAAGGATTTACAGTGGTTACTGGTCCAAATGGATCTGGGAAAAGTAATATTTTGGACGGAATTTTATTCTGTTTAGGTTTGGCAAATAGTAGAGGTATGAGAGCAGAGAGATTACCAGATTTAATAAATAATTCTAAAGTAAAAGAAGGTAAAGCTTCCGAAACATTTGTTTCCGTTAAATTTAATATTGAAGATTGGTCGCCAAGGGAAGATGTTCCACCTTTGGATTTAGAAGAAGATGATATCGCGCTTAATAGAGGTCAAAAAGAATGGATAGTTTCCAGGAAATTGCGGTTAATGCCTGGTGGATCTTATGCATCTACTTATACCTCTGACGGACGCCAGTGCACTTTACAACAGATACAGAGAGTTCTTAGAGATATAAGTGTTGACCCAGAAGGAAGTAATGTTGTGATGCAGGGAGATGTTACAAGAATAGTATCAATGAATAATAAAGAGAGGAGAACCCTTATTGATGAATTGGCAGGGGTAGCTCTTTTTGATAGCAGAATTGAACAAACACATTCAAAACTTAATGATGTTTTTGAAAGACAAGAAAGATGCGAGATTCTAGAAAACGAACTGCAATCTAGTAAAGTAAAGCTTCAAAAAGAATGTGAAAAAGCAAAAAAATATAAAGAGTTGAAGGCAAAACTTTTTCATATTAAGGAGATTGAAAAAGTACTTTTATTCGATAAACAAGTTCAAAATATTGAATTAATTAAGAAAAAAGCTATTAACTTGGATAAGAGTAAGATTTTATTTAATCAACAAAAAGAATCTCTTAGTAAAGAAATACAAGTATTGCAAGAGGCAATGCAAATCATGATTGCAGAATTAAAAGAGAAAGGAGAAGATAACCTAATCAAAGTAAATTCTGATATTGGGAGTATAAATTCTAATTTAAGGGAATTAGAAAGAATAGCAGTTGTCAATAAAGAGGAGGGCATTAAACTGCAAGATCAACGCGATAAAATTGCAATATCTAAAAAAAATACGGAGCTAGAAAAGAATCAACAAGAGGATTTTAATGATAATTATCTAGAAAAATTGAACATCGAGATTCAAGATTTAACGTTAAAACATAAGCTATCTAGAAAAAAACTTTCTGATGCTGCAGGTGAATCAGGTGAATTTTCAAAGCAAAGTATAAAGCTTAATAATGAGTTAGAAAATATAAAATTTTTAGTACAACCTCTTGAATCTAGTAAAAGGAATATTGAAGAGGAAATTATACAAATTAATATTCAAAGTGAAGAAATAGAATCTCAAAATGATGTTTTAAAGTTAGAAAAACAAAAATTATCAGAATTTAATCAAAACAACGAAAAATCAACGGATATAAAAAATCGTAATTTGAGCAGTATTAGATCTGAGATTGATACTTTAAAAATTGAAATAGATTTGTTAAATAAAACTAAACTAAGGCTAAACAACGAACAATTAAGGCTTGAAAAGGATTTATCAAGATGTGAAAGTAGAAAAGAAGCTCTAAATGAAACCAGGGGATCATATGCATTAAGAATACTTTTAGAGGCAGGTTTAGAAGGTATACATGGATATGTTGCTCAATTAGGTGCCGTTAATGAAAAGCACAGGTATGCATTGGAAATTGCAGCTGGTAATAGACTTGGACAAATAGTTGTTGATAATGACACTATTGCTTCAAAAGCTATTGAAATTCTGAAAAAAAAGAAAGCAGGCAGATTAACCTTTCTTCCACTTAATAGAATTAAAACCTATAAAAAAAATTTCGCGCTTAAAAGAGTTGAGAATTTTAAAGAGAATGGATTTTTAGATAAGGCTATTAATTTAATTGATTGTGATGATGTTTATGATGATGTTTTTAAATACGTTTTTGGAGATACAGTAGTCTTTTCAGACTTAGAGTCAGCGAAATCATCTAAACAAAAAATTAGAATGGTTACTTTGAGTGGA
This sequence comes from Prochlorococcus sp. AG-670-O17, assembly GCA_003211315.1. Classification (GTDB taxonomy): domain Bacteria; phylum Cyanobacteriota; class Cyanobacteriia; order PCC-6307; family Cyanobiaceae; genus Prochlorococcus_A. The sequence continues at coordinate 38,042 of QCTC01000002.1, forward strand.
GAACTTTTAGAAGTGAGTGGTGCAATTACAGGTGGTAGTAAAGTTAATAAAGATCTTGCTTATAGGTTCGGAACCAATAATGATATTGACGAGGCTCACCCCATAAAACAAAGACTATCTACAATTGTAGAAGCTTTAAAGAAATCAGATAATGATATTTTAAATAAAACTAATAAATTGAATAAACTAAATTTTAATCAAAGGGAAATATTAGAGGATTGCGTATCCTCTAATAAAGAAATTGAAGTAAATAATAATTCTTTAAAAGTTTCTATGAAAAGAATTGAAGATAACAATTTGAGGCTTAATAAGCTTACGTCTCAAAATAATTTATTAAATGATAAGTTGGATAACATTCAAAATGAAATAAAACCATTTAAAAAAAAGTTGGATGAATTGGAAATGGTCCTTAAAAAGAATTATGAAGATAATCAAACATCCTCTTTAATGACTCATAATAATGATTTCGAAAAGTTAGATAAAAAACTTGAATTAATGATTCAAGAGAAAGATAAATTATTAAATAAAAAGAATCAATTTGTTTTAAATCAAGAACGTATAAATAATCAATTAAATCTAATATCTCTACAAGAAAAGAATCTACAAGAATCAGTTAAAGAGCTTTCTAATGCTCATAATGAATGGATAAAGAAAAGAGATGATTATAAAAGTGAGCTTGCGAGTCTTGATGGTCAAAAATCATTGCTTGAAAAGGATCTCGGAATATTAAGAAGAAAAAGGGATGAGTTGAATTCATCTATTTCCAATAAAAGACAAGAAATAAATCAGTTGACCCTTAAGTTGGAATATCTTGAAAGAGATATAAGTTCTCTAAATGAGGAAATGCGTAGCGAAACTATCAAGTTAGAAAATTATAAAAAACAGCTACCTGATCCTTTGCCCAGCTTTGGAGAATATGAGACTATAACTATTGATTTATTACAATCAGAGATCGTTGTGATTAATACGAAATTGGAAAGTTTAGAACCGGTAAATATGTTGGCTTTAGATGAACTAGAGGAATTGACAGAAAGATTAAATGATTTGATAGAAAGACTGGAAGTTTTATCTAATGAAAGATCGGAGTTGTTATTAAGAATAGAAACTGTTTCAACTATGCGACAAGAAGCATTTATGCAGGCATTCATAGAGGTTGATAAGCATTTTAGAGAGATCTTTGCCAATTTATCAGATGGAGATGGGTTCCTTCAGCTCGAAAATCCAGAAGCTCCTTTGGAGGGAGGTTTAACTTTAGTGGCTCATCCTAAAGGAAAAAATGTTAGAAGATTAGCTTCAATGTCGGGGGGTGAGAAATCGTTAACGGCCCTAAGTTTTTTGTTTGCTTTGCAAAAATATAAGCCTTCTCCCTTTTATGCATTAGATGAAGTAGATAGTTTTTTAGATGGTATTAACGTTGAAAGGTTATCAAAATTAATAACAACTCAGTCATCAAATGCTCAATTTATAGTCGTAAGCCATAGAAGACCTATGATAAGTGCATCTGAACGAACAATTGGTGTTGCTCAAGCAAGAGGTGCTAATACTCAAGTTGTTGGATTACCAAATGCTGCATAATCACACTTTTTTAAATTTTTACGTCAGAATGTCAGAAAGATATTAATGAGTTTGTCGAACACATCCACAAATAATAATGGCCGCAATTCTGTACCTAGCGAACGTCTATGGTTAAGATCGGAACTTATGGGGACCCAAGTCATTACTACTGATACTGGTAGGAGATTAGGTGTTGTAGGTGAAGTGGTTGTTGATATTGATAGAAGAGAGGTAGTTGCTTTAGGTCTGAGAGATAATCCTCTCACAAGATTTTTGCCAGGTTTACCTAAATGGATGCCTCTTGAGAGCATAAAGCAGGTTGGCGATGTAATTTTAGTGGATTCTTTAGATTCTTTGAGCGACGGTTTTTCTCCTGAAAGATATGGCAAAGTTATAAATTGCCAGGTAATTACGGAATCTGGTCAGCTTCTTGGAAGAGTTCTTGGATTTTCTTTCGATATTGAGACGGGGGATTTAATTTCTCTTGTGATGGGTGCAGTAGGAGTTCCTCTTTTAGGTGAAGGCGTTTTAAGTACTTGGGAAATTCCTGTAGATGAGATAGTCAGTAGTGGTACTGACAGAATAATTGTTTATGAAGGCGCTGAGGAAAAACTAAATCAGTTAAGTAGTGGATTACTCGAGAAACTTGGTGTCGGTGGTTCTTCTTGGGAAGAAAGGGAAGCTAATAGGTATACAGCAAATCTTGTTCCAGTGGAGAATCAGCTATTGTCAGGTTCTGAATCAGAAGAACAAAATAATTTTATGGAAGAAATTAAAGAAGAAGAATTTATAGAAGAAGAAGAGTATGAAGAAGAACTGGAATATGTAGAAATCGAAACCACAAAAGAAAAAATAAATAATAAAAAACAACTTTATTTGGATAATGACTCCTCTGAACAATTAGATAATCAAACTGATGAAGAAAATACGACAGAATTTGCTTTTCAAAGGCCATCTATATCTAATCGGGCTTCAAAGAGACCTATTCAAAGGTCACAAGAACCTTTAGATATTGAACCTGTTGAAGAGAAAAAAACAGTTATAGAAAATCCTCAATCAGAATCTGTAGAAATTGATGATCCTTGGTAATTATTTAGTAATTAACTGAATTTTTTGATCGAATTAAAAATTATGTAAGCTAATTTTTTAACTGCACCAGTTTTCCCTCGTTGTTTTGATAAATTATCTTTTTGCTCACTTAAATATTTTTTATTTTTTATCAGAAATATAGCTTCATTAGCGATTTGTTTTGGTGAAATGTTTCCTATTCTTTCTGGAATAATTAACTTGTTAGCTTTTATATTTGGCCATGAAAAAAATTTTTTCTGCTTTAAGTACCAATTTTTAATTATAAAAGTGAAGAATTTATTGATAAAAGAAATTTTCCCAATTATTCCGAAGATACCGTCCCAAGCGTTCATTACATTCAAATGTTGGGTGGGTAGAACAACTATCATGGGTAAAGTAAGTGAAGCTAATTCAGCAGTATTTGCTCCAACTGTGGTAATTGCAAGATCACATTTTTTTAGCACGTCATAGCAAGGGTGTTTATTAATTAAATAAATTTTTGTATTATTTGAGGTTTCAATAACATAATCAAAAACGGAACTTTTAATTTGTTTAATTTGTTTAATTTTGGATGAATAATATTTTGATATAGGATTCTTATTACTTTGAAAGAATAAATATTCGCTTGTACTTGTAGTTGGTGCTATGGGAATAATAAAGTTAATATTTTTATTATTTTTATTAATATGATCAGCCATTTCAAGAAAGAAAGGAATACCTACCATGAGCTTTGCTTTTTTAGAACCTGGTAGTAAAGCAATCCACTTTTTTTCTTCAAGATTTAAAGCAATTTCTTTTTTATTCGTAATGTCTGCCATTAAATCGCCAATAATTTTACATTTATATCTATATTTTGAAGGAATGCTTTCCTTAACGTTTTTATTCATTGCTGCAATTACATTGTTCCAACGTGGCCATCTTGAAATCCATTCAGCATATGTGATGTTGATATAACCTAATCTTTTTGCTAACAAAACACTCCAAAATTGATCACCTCCAAGAAAAATAACAATGCCCTTTTTAGGCCATTTTGCATATTGAGCAGGCCTGATTAACAATTTCCAAAAAGTCTTTGCTTCTGTAACTAATTCAAATTTGTGCCAAGATTTAGCAACTTCATATTCTTTACCAGTGGCATTTGGACACGGTACTAAGACTAATCTTATTGAGAAATTCAGTTTATCAATATTTTTCGAAGTATCATTTATCTTATTTAGATAATCCACTACAGGTCTTACCCACGTTGATAATTCTCCAGGCCCATTAGAGATAATTACAACTGCAATTGATTTTTCTTTCATTGCAGTCAATCCAAGATACATTAAATGCGGACGGCGAGACTTGAACTCGCAAGGCCTAAGCCACACGCTCCTTAGACGTGCGCGTCTACCAATTCCGCCACGTCCGCAAAGGGTTTTCGAGCACAAGGGTGTTCTTAAACCACTAAGTTATCATACATTAATCGCATTAATTTGCGATAATGTTTTATTAATCTGCTCGGTTTAAATTCTTAAAAGATTTATTTTATCTAACTTTTTTTAAATACTTAAAATGACTGATTTTTTCTATTGCATAAATAAATAATTATCCACATATAACGTTTTAGGTTGTATTGTTAATCAATGCATTCTTGAAATTCAAAAATTTTATTGAATACTTTTTAAAGTAATTTCAATTTAAATTAATTTTTATTTCTTCAATTTAATTTTGTAATGGTTGAAAAAGTTTTAATTGCTAATCGTGGAGAAATAGCTTTACGAATTATCAGAAGTTGTAGAGAGCTTGATATCGCAACTGTAGCTGTTTATAGCACCGTAGATAAAAAGGCATTGCATGTGCAATTAGCTGATGAAGCAGTTTGCGTTGGAGACTCACTAAGTAACAAGAGTTATTTAAATATTCCTAATATCTTAGCTGCTGCTACATCAAGAGGAGTTGATGCTATTCATCCAGGTTATGGTTTTCTTGCGGAGAACGATAAATTTGCAGAAATGTGTAACGATCATGGCATAACTTTCATTGGTCCATCTCCCAATGCTATTAGATCAATGGGAGACAAATCTACTGCTAAAGAGACAATGGAGAGAGTCGGCGTACCAACTGTTCCGGGAAGCAAAGGTTTATTATCGAGTGTCGAGGAGGCCTACGAAATGGCACAAGAGATTGGATATCCCGTCATAATAAAAGCCACAGCTGGAGGAGGAGGTAGAGGAATGAGATTGGTTGAAAATAAGGCTAATTTAGAAAAAATGTTTAAAGCAGCCCAAGGAGAAGCAGAAGCGGCATTTGGAAATGATGGTTTATATATGGAGAAATTTATAAAAAAGCCAAGACATGTAGAAATTCAAATCCTTGCTGACAGGTCAGGTAATGTGGTTCATCTAGGAGAGAGAGATTGTTCTGTACAAAGGAGGCACCAAAAATTATTAGAAGAGTCTCCCAGTCCAGCTATAAACCATTCTCTTAGAAAAAAAATGGGTAATGCAGCCATTGCTGCTGCAAAAAGTATTAGTTATGAAGGGGCGGGAACTGTTGAATTTTTAGTAGATGATGATAATAATTTTTACTTTATGGAGATGAATACCAGGATTCAAGTGGAACACCCCGTAACTGAAATGGTTACTGGTGTTGATCTAATCGCTGAACAAATCAAAATAGCTGGAGGTGATAATTTAGGATTTACTCAAGACGATATTCAATTAAACGGTCATGCTATTGAATGCAGAATTAATGCTGAAGATCCCTCACATAATTTTCGCCCATCGCCTGGCAAAATAACTGGATGGCTTCCTCCAGGAGGCCCGGGAGTAAGGGTTGATAGTCATGTTTATACTGGTTATGAAATTCCCCCATTTTATGATTCACTTATAGGTAAATTAATAGTCTGGGGTAAAGATCGTAATGCTGCTATTAAAAGAATGAATAGAGCTTTAAATGAATGCGCTGTAACAGGAATTCCAACAACAATTAACTTTCATTTAACCCTTCTCAATAAAACGAAATTTATGGATGGTAAAATTCATACGAAATATGTTGAAGAAGAATTATTACCTAAATATTAAATGCAATATCATAATTTCTTAATTAATACTCTTTTGAATGGCTAGTTTGATTAAACCTTGCTGACCAACCAATATTTCTCTTATAAAACTTATTATTCCTATCCAAATGACTGGCCCCACATCGACTCCCCCGATGGGAGGAATCAATTTTCTTGTAAAGTTTAAAATAGAACTTGTTGGGACTGCAATAAATAACCAAAGACCCTTATTTAAATCAACTTTTGGATACCAAGTTAATATTAATCTTATTAAAAAGACTAGCGTTAGAAAGGATAAAAGAATTCCTAGCGTAAGATCTAAAACGTTTAAATAGTTTTGAGACAATGAAATGACAATTATTTAATCCATCTTAATAAATATCCCATAAGTTGGGATTTAATTCGTATTATAAATTCAGAATTTAATTTTAAAAAAGTGATTCAAATTTCTAATCTTATATTAGCGGCTGATGTTTCCCCAGAAGTGGCTGGTAGTTCTGGATTTAATATGATAGCGAGTTTTTTCGCAGCAGCGTTACTTATAGTTATTCCAGCAGCAGCTTTTTTGATCTTTGTTAGCCAAAAAGATTCACTTGAACGTACTTCAGCTACACGTAGACGCTAGTTTTTATAAAAGTTTTAAGTAAACTATATATAAAGGTGCTTTATTGCACCTGAAAAAATAAGTTTTGGAGAAAAAAAGTGGTCAATGCTAGTCTAAATTGGGCGAGTATTGTAGGCATCGTACTAGCTGTATGTGGAGGTGGCCTATATTTTTTGAGGTCATTTAAACCTGCTCTGGCAAGAGATTATGATGTTTTCTTTGCGGCAATAGGTCTTTTATGTGGAGGGATATTATTTTTTCAAGGATGGAGATTAGATCCTATTTTGCAATTTGGGCAGTTTTTATTAGCAGGCACGACAGTATTTTTTGCCTATGAAAGTGTTCGATTAAGAGGTGTTGCCACTGACCAAGCAAGAAGATCTTCTTATTTTGAAGATGATCAGATTCCAGATATGCCTAGAAATTCTTCCAGAAATAGATTTAATGATGATTATGATCAATTTGACGATTCTGATAGACCTTCTAGAAGATTCAAACCTCAAGATGATGACTTCGAAGATGATTACATAGAAGGTAGATCGCAAAGGAGAAACACATCAAGAGCTATCCCTGAGTCTGCGGTAAGCAGGAGGCGTCCTTCTTTAAGAGAATCTATTCAATATGAGAATGATGCACCAAAGAGAAGAAGAAATCGGACTGAAGATAATAGGATGAGTAATGAGGATAGAAGAGGAAGTTTTGGAGAAAGACGAACATCAAGAAGTGAAATTAAAAGAGGCTCTCGGCCATTATCTAATCAAGAAGTTTCTAGAAAAACAAATAATTCCTCTCTTAAGGATTCTTCTCCTTCCTCTAATAAACCATCAAGGTCATCTATAAGATCTCAGACTTCAAGAGAAAAAGTAGAAGATGCATCATTTTCTACAAACATTAATGAAGTAAAAAAGCCCCGTCAAACAAGAAGTACGGCAGCTAGTGCAAGATCAACTTCTAAAAATAAAACTGGAAGATATACTGTAGGCACAAAAAAAAATAAACCTAGAGATAATAGCTCTAGATTTGATGATTAATTAAAGTATTCCAGCCCAATCAAGAAATGATTTGTGACTTATTAATTCAATTAAAATAATTGCTAAAAATCCGAGCATTGCAAATCTTCCATTTGTTATTTCTGAATAATTGCTCCATCCAAACTTATATTTGTCTTTAATTTCATTTGTTTGCTCATCAATTTTAATTTCTTCAGAATTTATTTTTTCTAAATCCATAGAATTTTCATTATTTTTTTCTTGATTTGAATTCATTACTGTAGCCTAATTTTTAAAATTATACTTATCTGTAGTAAATAATTTCCAGTCTCCTCTTCCATTTAATTCTAAAATGTTTTCATGAAAATCCTTTAAACTAGGCCTATGTCCTACGCTTATCAATGATAATTCTCTATCTCTTAATAAATTATATAGTTTTTTTTCAGTTTTAATATCGAGTGCACTAGTTGCTTCATCTAATACAGCAAATCTAGGAGAATTGAGTAGTAATCTTGCGAAGGCTAATCTTTGTTGCTCTCCTAATGAAAGGATTCTTGGCCAATCTTGTTTGACGTCAAGATTGGGATATCTATCAACTATAGAATTTAGATTTACTTCATTAAGAACAGAAATTAAGTGGTCATCACTAAATTTGTCAACTTCTGTTGGATAACATAATTGTTCCCTTAAAGAACCCAATAGCATATAGGGTTTTTGAGGTATAAATAGCAAATCACCTGTCTTTGGTTTTTTAATCGATCCTTGATTGGGTTCCCATAATCCACTGATCATCCTTAACAAAGATGTTTTGCCACAACCAGATGGTCCGACTACTAGTAATGATTGATTTATTTCAATACTAAGGTTTAAGTTTTTGATGATAGCTTTATCAGACCCCGGCGGGAAAAGATCAGCATCGTTGATAAGGATAGAAGAATAATCAGAAATTATATTTTGATTGTCTATTGGCTTTGTTTGACTGATACTTTCAACTTTTGACTGAAAACCTTCTAATCTTCCAATTCCTGCTGTGAACTTTGCTAGTTCCTCTATTTGATTAACTATAAAAAATAAAGAACCTTCTACCATTCCAAATGCAAAGCTTGCTTGAATAAATCGACCATAATCAATATCTCCTCTAAAGTAAGGAATTGCCATTATTAGATATGGAAAGAAGTTGCCAGCATAATTAATAGAACGTCTCATTACATCAATAATTACTCTCCAAATTATTAGTAAGTTAAAGTTTTTTACCACTTCTCCTAATCTTCTCTCTGTTTCACTTTTCTCTGGTTTTTCACCTGAATAAAAAGCTATTGATTCAGCATTATCTCTAATATGCACTAATCCATATCTGAAATCCGCTTCATATCTAAGTTGATCGAAATCAATTTTTACAAGATTTTTGCCTGCAATCAAAAGGATAGCGGTAGCAAATGCAGCGTATCCAAATAATGAAAAAGTTAATGTCGTACTAATACTCCATAATATGAGAATGTTCAAAGAAAAAGTAAGAAGTGCATCAAAAACTCCTAAAGTAAAGGATAAGCTTTGACCAGTAAAAGCTCTGGTATCATCTGTTATTCGTTGGTCAGGATTATCAACATCAGTTTGTTCTTCATCATTAGGATTTAGTTGGTAGTATGCTTTATTAGTCATATAGTCTTTAACTAAGCTTTTCGAAAGCCAATCTCTCCAAATTATTCCTAATTTATAGGTAAAGAATATTTGAGAAACCCGAATAGGGAGAGCTACAGCGAAGCAACAAGCATAAATTCCTAGAATCCTATAAAACCCATCTTGTTGTTTTTCAACTAAAGCATTTGTTAAATCTCTTGCAATAAATCCTATTCCTGCATTAATTCCATTTACTGCTAAAAGCATTAATACTATGACTGCTAGGAATAACCAATGTAGCCATCTGCGATTCTTAAGTTGACGCCTTAAACTAAAAAAACTTCCCGAACCAATAAGAAATAATGCTGAAAATAATAATCCCCACAAGCCAGACCATATTGTATTAACAGTATTAACTACTCCTCCAAAGTATTTATCAAGAAAAATAGGTTGAATGCTTTCAAAAAAACTAATTATGCCTGTAAGGCCTACAAGAACGATACCTCCTACACAAAATAAAAGAGATATTAAAAGCCATATAAATTGAAAGCCATTACATTGATCAATTGGTAAAAAAAACGGTTGGGCTAATCTTCTTAACTTTTGTAATTGATAAAATATTTTGGATTTATTTTGTATTACATTATTCATATTTTTTCAATGCCTTTAATTAAATAGATTATATCTTTATGAAGATGATTACCCAAATCCGATTAGCGAAAGTGCCCAATCAGGAAGGTTGAGGTAAGTTAATAGTTTTAAATCAAATTCATGAACTTTTACAATAGACACATCCATAATCCACCACATTAGAAAAGGTATATTAAATAAAATCTGTAGTTGCCATTTGTAAGTTAATACTTTCCAAATTTTAGTTAAAACTAACTTCTGAGATTCATCTAGACTATCCCAATTTGTGGTAATTAGATTTAATAGATTTTTAGGTTTATTTTTAAGGGACTCAGGAGAATTCATGTTTTATTTTCTCTTATTTATAGCTAAAAAGAAATTCTTTTGAGAGTTTTAGCCTGGAGGCCAACTCATTTTTCTACCAGCTAAAAAATGTATATGTAAATGAAATACTGTTTGTCCAGATTCTTCACCGGTGTTAATAACTGTTCTCCAATTTCTTAATTTCTTAGATTTGGCAATGTTTTTTCCTATTAAAAGAAGATGTCCTAATAACTCTTTATCTTTCTCCAAACACTCATACAAACTAACTAATGGTTTTTTAGGAATTACTAAGAAATGAACTGGAGCTTGAGAGGCAATATCATTAAATGCTATACAAAGCTCGTCTTCATGAAGCTTTTCACAAGGAATTTCACCATTTATTATTTTGCTAAAGATGGTAGTTTCAGCCATTCTTTTATTGAATAATTAAATCAGTTGATTGGTATGACATCTTTTTGATGGAATCCTTCTTTAATGAGTTCTTTACTCAAATCTTCTTTTGAAGTAACTCTATCAACAAATAAAACTCCATTGAGATGATCCATTTCATGTTGAATGCATCTTGCTAATAGTCCATCAGCTTTCATTTTTCTAGGTCTGCCCATTTCATCTCTAAATCTTAATTTTATTGTTGATGGTCTTATAACATTTAAATAAACTCCTGGGATACTTAAACAACCTTCTTCATATGAATTTAAAGTTGTTCCATAATCGGTGATTTCTGGATTTATTAAAATTAATGGATCAGCAGCTGCATCTTCAAAATTTACATCAATTACAAGAAGCTCCTTCTTGATTCCTATTTGCGGAGCAGCTAGTCCGATCCCTTTTGCTGCATACATACTTTGGAGCATTTCTTTAGCTAAATTTCTTATGGAATTATCAACTTTACTTATTCTTTTAGCATTTTCTCTCAATATATCATCACCCAATTTATATATTTCTAATGATGGAGTTCCTGCTTGTTCTTTAGATACTTTTTCTGCAGGACTATTTGCTTTTGACTTTCTTGCGAGTTGTGAAAAATTGTTTGCCACGGTAAAAAAAATTATTTACTCAACAGTTAAGCTATAAAAATATTAGCACTTTAAATTCACCTTTAAATAAATTTCCTTAATGAGCAATGCTAAGAATTTAAAAATTAAGCAAATCGATACAAAAAAAATATTTTTCAATGAGTTATCGATTATGAAGAATATGATCTTCTGGGTAGGTGTTATTCCTAATGAGGAAACACCTAAGAATGCTATTTTTGCTAGACCTTTTAATGATAAAAATGCAATTCCACAAAAATTAACGGATGATAATTTTCATGTAAAAAGTAATTTTCATGGTTATGGGGGGAAATCATACCAATGTATCGAGGTACATGATAAAGTTTATTTAGTTTGGATTGATCAGCTTTCAAAAGCACTATGGTTAAAAATTTTTAGAGTCCAAGAGGTAGTTGAAAATGATAATGAATACCTCCTTTGTGATGATGAACCAAGACAACTTACTGAATCAATAGAAATTAATTTTGATACTTCATTTGTTTCTAAAAATAATCTTTTATACGGTTTATGTGAAATAGAACAAAGAGATTATTTATTCTCATTAAATTTAAAAAAAACTAAACAAGAAATTCGTAAAATAAAAAAATTTGATAATTTTGTTGGAAATTTATCTTCTAATATCTCAGCTAATTTATTGTCTTGGATAGAGTGGAATACTGCCTCAATGCCTTGGGAAAGAAATGAGCTCTTTTTTGCGACTATTGATAATGATGGAGAGATAGAAACAATAAAAAAATTTTCTAATAAATTGATAAATGAGGATAAAAATGTTTCTTTCTTTCAACCTTACTGGCTAAGTGAAAATATTTTGGTCTGTTCTGAAGATAGTACAGGCTGGTGGAATTTATTATTTCTGGATATAACTGATATTAAAAATATTATTCTCAAAAAGAAAATAATTAAACCTTTGACTGAGTATGGTTCGCCTCAGTGGGTTTCTGGAATTTCATTTTTTTCTGGAAATATTAAAAATTTATTTTGTGTTGCGAAAAAAGAAAATGGTTGGGTACTAGAACATTATCAGAACTGTGAATGTATTCAAGAACTTAAATTACCATTTTGTTCAATAAGTGATTTAGATGCTTTTGGTCGAAAATTAGTTATTAGAGGCTGTAGTTTTGGCTGTTCCGACGAATTATTCGAGTGTGATTTTGAAGAGCAAAGCCATAATAAGTTATTAAATGAGATAAATTTTGAAGCTGTAAATGAATATGCAAGACCAGCATCTTTTTGGTTTAAAGGTTTTAATAATCAATCCACACATTCTTTTATTTATAAGCCTCTTTTTGAAATGTTTACTAAGTCACCATTAATTGTTAGGGCACATAGTGGCCCTACTGCTTGTTTTGACGGTTCTTTAAACTCGGAAGTGCAACATTGGACTTCGAGAGGATTTACTGTTGCGGAAGTGAATTATGGTGGTTCTTCAGGTTTTGGGAGAGAGTACAGGGAAAGATTAAATTATAAATGGGGCATTCTTGATTCATATGACTGTAAAGCATTGGTACTTGAATTGATTAGGTTAAATTTAGTTGATAGCTCCAAAGTGGCAATTTTAGGTAATAGTGCTGGTGGTTTAACTGCAATTAATGCTTTATGTGATGGTGATTTTTTTAAAGTGGCGATTTGTAAATACCCTGTTCTCGATTTAAACGATATGTATGAAAATACTCATAGATTTGAGAAAGGCTATTTAAATTCTCTTATAGGTGAATATTCAAAATTCCGCAATCAGTATAAACGTCGATCACCAATTTATAAAATTAATAAATTGAAAAAACCAGTTTTGTTATTTCATGGCAAAAAAGATTTAGTTATTTCATACAAAAACACCCTACAAATCAAAGAAAAACTTCTTAAAAGTAATAAAAATTCAGAAGTCATAATTTTTGACAATGAAGGACATGGTTTTAAAAATACTAATAATAAGAAACAAGTTCTTATTAAAACTCAGGAATTTATAGAGAAAACTTTAGATATTTAAGAATTTAATTTTAAAAAACTTATAGTTTCTTTGAGTTTTTCGATAAAAGTATTGATATCTTCTTTGGTAGTTGTGAAGTTCATACTAACCCTAGCTGTTGAATTGATTCCGATATGTCTATGTAGAGGTTGACAACAGTGATGTCCGCTTCTTATGCAAATACCTTTCGTATCAAGAATTTCAGCGATATCGTTTGAATGTATTTCTTTTACATAAAATGTAGCCAATGAAGCTCTATTAGGATCTATTTTCGGAGAAGGACCTATTATTTCAAGGTCTTCTATTTGATTTAATTTTTCAAATAAATATTTTGTAATATCCTTCTCATACTCACTAATACGATCTAACCCAATATTGTTAATGTAATTAATCGCTTCAGCTAATCCTATTGCCTCTGCAATAGCTGGAGTGCCAGCTTCAAATTTATGGGGGAGTTCAGCCCAAGTACTTTTTTCTTCAAAAACATCTTGAATCATCTCACCGCCGCCAAAAAAAGGAGGAATTTTTTCTAAAATTTCTTTTTTGGACCATAAGAAACCTATGCCTGTTGGGCCACATAATTTGTGTCCTGAACCAGCTAAAAAATCTATATCTAGTTCATGAACATCCAGCTTTTGATGGGCTAAACTTTGACAAGCATCAAGCAGAACTAAAGAATCCTTATCCCTAGCTAATTTAGATATTTCTTTTATGGGATTACAGCACCCTAAAGTGTTGCTTACGTGTAATAAGCTTATTAGTTTTGTTTTCTTTGTTAATTTGGATTTGAAATCATTTAAATCTAATCTTCCGTCTTGATCTATACCCACAAATTTCAATTTACATTTGTTTTTTGCAGCTACCATTTGCCAAGGAACAATATTACTATGATGCTCCATTATTGATAGAAGAATTTCATCATTCTCTTTTAAGGTGAATTCTCCCCATGATCTGGCAACCAAGTTTATAGCTTCGGTTGCATTCCTTGTGAAAATTATTTCTTTTGTTGAATTAGCATTAACATATTTAGCAATTAAAGATCTTGAATTCTCAAACTCTTCTGTTGCTTTTGCACTTAGCTGATGAGCACCTCTATGGACATTTGCATTGAAATTTTTATAATATTCGTCAATTTTTTTAAGAACTTGGATTGGTTTTTGGGTTGTAGCTGCGTGGTCTAAATAAATAACTGAATTTTTGCTTTTAAAATTATTTTCTAATAAAGGAAAGTCTTTTTTATCTATTAGAGGAAAGTTTTTTTTATCTATTTTTGGGAAATTTTTAATTGTTTCCATTAATTTTCTTTTAAAATACTATCAAGCAAATTCCATCTGTCTTGTGAAATAGGAATAGTTGAGATAATCTCTTGTATGTAAGAACTTAATTGTAGTTTACTGGCTTCTGCTAACGTGAGTCCTCTTGATCTCATATAGAATAGTTCTTCTTCATTTAATTGTGAAATGGTTGCTCCATGTTTGCATTTTACGTCGTCAGCAATTATTTCTAATTGAGGTTTAGTATCTATTTTTGCGTGTCTCGATAAAAGTAAATTCCTACTCAATTGAGACGCATCGGTCTTTTGCGCAATTTTTGGAACAATGATGGAACCTTCAAAAACAGCATGTGATTTATCATCTGCTAAGGATTTATTAATTTGATCTAAAAATCCATTAGGACCATTAAATTGCATTTTTGTATAAGTAGCTATTTGGTCGTTATTTTTTGTTATTTGTATTCCTTTTATATTTGTTTTGGCATGCCCATCTAATTGATTAATGCGGATTTCAAATCTTGCATAGTTAAATTTGAAATGTAGTGATCCTAAGCTGTATTCACTTTTAGCCTTTTGAATTACATTTAAAGAATTTAATAAATTAGATTTGCTTTCTCCACATGAAACTACACTATGATTTACTGAAGTATTTTCTTCTAAACAGAAATAAGTCGATTGAGATAGTGAAGAATTTTTGTTTCCGAGATTAATTTGTAATAAATCCACTTTAGAATTTTTTTCAAAGAATAAAATAAGTGTTTTGGCATTAAAAGAGTCAGGTGAGGAAGCACTAAATATCTCAAGAGGAGGAATCTTATTACCAGAAATATTTAAACCTAAGATGTTTTCTTTAGAACTTAAACAATGATTTAGTAGGTCACTCCAATGATCATTTTGATTAAAATTAGATATATTTTTTTTTATATATTCTACTAGTTCTATTTCTTTTAATTTTCTTATTGAATAGTTTTCTTCTTCAAAATTGATTGGGTTTTTCTCACCAATGATAAGTCTAATTATATTTTGAGAGGCTTTTCTATATGGGAAGTTAACTTTAGATTCTTTATTCTTATTTGAATGATCTAAAAAGCTTGAAAATTTAGATTTATTTGACAGTCTCCAGTATTCACTTTTGATATTTGGTAACGGATTTAATTTTAATTTATCAAGACAAATTTTTTGTATCTCAGATGGATTACTAATTAATTCATTCTTTTTGATTTCTTCAATAATTTGCATTGATTTATTGCTCTTTAATAAAATTATCAGTCCATTCATATCCATGTTTCTCAAGTTCTAGGGCAAGATCACTTTCTCCAGTTTTTATTATTTGACCATCTGACATTACATGAACATAATCTGGTTGTATTTCGTCTAATAACCTTTGATAGTGAGTGATTAATATAATGCCGGTTTGTTCATTAGATATCTTTTTAATACCTGATGCAACAACTCTAAGTGCGTCAATATCTAAACCTGAGTCAGTTTCATCCAAAATTGCAATTTTTGGTTCTAATAATGCCATTTGTAATATTTCATTCCTTTTCTTTTCTCCACCTGAAAAGCCTTGATTAACACTCCTAGATAAAAATGCAGAATCCATTTTGACTAAGTCAAGTTTTTCTTTTACTAAGTCTTCAAAATCAAAAGTATCTAGTTCTTCTTTATTAAGGAATTTTCTTCTTGCATTTGTTGCAACCCTAAGAAACTCTAGATTACTTACTCCTGGAATTTCAATTGGATATTGAAAACCAAGAAAAATTCCAGATTGAGCTCTCTCTTCTGGTTCTAAAGAGTGAATATCATTTCCGGTAAATTTTATTTCGCCTTTAGTTATTTTGTATGATGGATGACCTGCAATAATCTTAGAAAGAGTACTTTTGCCACATCCATTCCTTCCCATTATTGCGTGAATTTCGCCAGGATTAACTGAAATGGTTACGCCTTTTAAAATGGGAAGATTTTCTATAGATGCAAAAAGATTATTTACTTCTAATATTGGATCTAATTCTTTCGTTTTGCTTTGCATCACACTTTAGAAATTGATTGATTATCCAACAGAACCTTCTAATTTGAGGGCAAGCAGCTTATCGGCTTCAGCCGCAAATTCCATTGGTAGTTGGTTGAATACATCTCTACAAAACCCACTCACCATCATTGATACAGCCTCTTCAAAATCAATACCTCTGCTTTGTAAATAAAAAAGTTGATCTTCAGAAATTTTACATGTACTTGCTTCATGCTCAACCTCTGAATTTGGTTGTTGGGATTGAATATAAGGGAATGTATTAGCAGCAGCTTGATCACCAATTAACATTGAATCACATTGACTGTAGTTTTTTGATCCAAAAGCTTTAGAACCCATTTTTACGAGACCTCTGTAACTATTAATTGAGTTGCCAGCACTAATTCCTTTACTAACTATTGTTGATTTAGTTCTTGGACCGATGTGAATCATTTTTGTACCTGTATCGGCTTGTTGAAGGTTATTAGTAAGTGCTACAGAGTAAAATTCTCCAACCGATTCTTCTCCTAAAAGAATACAGCTAGGATATTTCCATGTTATGGCAGAGCCTGTTTCAACTTGGGACCAACTTATTTTACTTCTTTTACCTATACATTTCCCCCTTTTGGTGACAAAATTAAAAATTCCCCCAACTCCTTCTTCGTTTCCAGCATACCAATTTTGTACTGTTGAATATTTAATTGAGGCATCGTCTAAGGCGATGAGTTCAACTACAGCTGCGTGCAAAGTATTGGTATCAAACATTGGAGCTGTACATCCTTCAAGGTAGCTAACGGAGCTAGATTCTTCTGCGATAATTAGAGTTCTTTCAAACTGACCTGAATCCCCACTATTTATCCTAAAATAAGATGAAAGATCCATAGGACATTTAACTCCTTTTGGGATGTAAACGAATGAACCATCACTAAAAACAGCAGAATTTAATGCAGCAAAATAATTATCATTAGCCGGTACTACAGAACCTAAATATTTTTCTATTAAATCTGAGTGATCTTTAACTGCTTCACTAATGGAACAAAATATCACTCCATGCTCAGCAAGTTCTTTTCTGAAAGTTGTCGCAATAGATACACTGTCAAATACTGCATCAACAGCAACATTTGTAAGTTTTTTTTGTTCAGTTAGAGGAATTCCTAATTTATCAAAAGTTTCTAAGAGCTTAGGATCAACTTCATCTAGGCTAGAAATCTTTTCTTTTTGTTTGGGTGCTGAATAATAAATTATATCTTGATAATCAATCTTTTTGTAACCTAGGTCTGCCCAGTTAGGCTCATTCATTTTTTGCCATTTCCTAAAGGCATTAAGTCTAAAATTAAGAAGATATTGGGGCTCTTCCTTTTTTTCTGAAATTAATCGAATTGTATCTTCATTTAGCCCTTTAGAAATCTTTTCAGTCTCGATATCAGTAACGAAACCATATTTATATGGTTCTGATACGACATCTTTAACTAAGTTTTCACTTACCATAATTACTATAAATTAATCTATTACAATTAGATTCCTATACTTTAGCTAAATATATGCCCAATATTGAGTTTTTATATTTAATTAAATCAAAAAATTAATGTCTAATCAAACAAATTCTTTTCCAAGTCCGCTAAGCGATGAAATCGTGAAAAATATAGATCAACTTGATTTGCCCATAATCAAAAAGCAACATGTTAGATTGCTCGCCCATTGTCTTGAAATCTTCAAGGAAATCGGAACAGATCAAAACTCTTTGTTTCAAGAAGATGAACTTCTTAAAAAATGGTGTGAAAAACAATCTCAAAAGTTTAATGATAAAAATTTCAATCAACTATTTTATGAACAAATGTCTTCTGCTGCAAAAAAGTTAATCTTTTTTTCCAAGAGTATTGACAAAAATTTAAAGGAATTGGATCTTGAGGATTTAATTATTTTAGTTCAACAAAGTCAAGAGAATTAATATGAAGTGATCCCGAAGAAAAAATATATTTTTGTTGAGTTCTTAACAATTCAAGGTAATAAAATTTAAGAAAATAGAAAATTAATTTATTATTTATAGATTTCTAGAATTCTTCAAAATAACGTTATACCAACTATTTACAAGAAAGTTGTAAAATTTAAAAAATTTAAAGTAGTCAGAAGATGCTGACGACTAGCTCGAATGTCTCCCAAACTGCAAAAAAAAAGAACATACTAATTCCATGCAAATAATGGAGTTTTAAAAGTGGTTGATGGGATCAAGAATAAAGAATATCTACTTAGTCTAACTCTCAGACAACTGCGTAAAGAAGCTAGTAAATTATCTGTACCTCTTTACAGCAGAAAAACAAAAGCTGTATTAATTGATCTCATTTATAAATACCAAAAAACCGCTAATAAAACATTCAACAAAACCTCAATTAAAAATACTGCGCCAAAGACCCCTAATCTTAATACTCAATCTTTAAAAGAAGAAGTTAATACAAAAATAGTATTTTTGCCTAGAGATCCAGAATGGGCATATGTATTTTGGCAAATCTCAGAAAGCGACAGAGATAAAGCTCAGTCTTTAGGTGCTAATAAATTATGTCTACGTTTATACGATGCCGCTGGTATTGGCGAAGAAAACTTAAATCAGGGAACTTTAAGAGAAATTGCTGTAGATAGTTATAGTACTGAATGGTATTTGCCAATTCCTCTTTCAGACAGGGACTACAAGGTTGAATTGGGTTATAAATATGGATTTAAATGGATGTCATTAGCTTTCTCATCTGTAAGTCATGTGCCAGGTACTCATCCTTCAGAGCAGATATTAGATAAATTTGTTCCTTTTAACTTAGAGACTCCTTCATCATCTGAGCCTCCTTCGATAATGCAAAGCACACAAGAACAAGAAGCTAATGGGTTGCATGAACGATTATACCAGGCAGCTACAAGTTTCCCTACTAGAAGAAAGGTAGGTTCAGAAGAGTTTATGGAAAATATGAATTCAACAAATTTAAAATCAAATTTCACCGATTCTGGTGCAGGTCAATGGTCTTCAGGCTTAAATGAGTCTGGTAGTGGAATAATACAAAAAAAATCTTTTTGGTTAGTTGCTGATGCGGAATTAATTGTCTATGGAGCAACAGATCCATCTGCCAAGTTAACTATTGGTGAAGAAGAAGTCCCTTTGGCTGCAGACGGCACTTTTAGACTTCAAGTTCCTTTTAGGGATGGATCACAAAAATATGAAATTAAAGCTGTTGATGCTTCTGGTGACCAAGAAAAAAATATTATAATGAAATTTGATAGAATGACACCTCTTGACAACACAAATGAGAAAGATAATGCTGAGACAGAATGGTTTTAAATAAATAAAAATATTAATGCTAAAAAAAATTGTTGCTTTTACACCTTTATTTGGAGCTTTAAGTTTCCCTTTAATAGTTCCTATTACTATTTCTAAGTTTGGAATCAATTATGGAATTCTAATCGCACTAGTTGTTTCCTCATTATGGTTTATCGCTATGTTAAGAACATCCGAAATGCCACATTAATTTAGTTAGATTTTTTTAAGTTATACAGAAATCATGACGGAAGTTAATGTTATTAATATAAAAAATCCTTTTTTAGATCAGAAACCGGGCACTTCGGGGTTAAGAAAAAGTACTTTAAGGTTTAAAGAAGAGCATTACTTGGAAATATTTATAGAGGCAATTTTTAAATCACTTAACAATTTGCGAGGGTCAACTTTGGTTGTTGGTGGGGATGGTAGATATGGGAATATCGAAGCAATAGAGAAGATTATCCAAATATGCGTAGCTCATAAAGTTGGAAAAGTTATTATTCCAAAAAATGGTTTATTATCTACGCCTGCGACATCACATTTGATTAGAAAAGAGCGGGCTATTGGAGGAATTATCCTTTCAGCAAGTCATAATCCTGGTGGTATTGATGGGGATTTTGGAGTGAAATTAAACACTGCGAATGGTGGACCTGCTCCTGAGTCAATTACAAATCAAATATTCCAATGTTCTCAATCACTTAAGAGTTATAAAATTAGTAATATTAAAATTCCAGACTTAGATAAATTTGGTGTATTCTCGTTTGGTGAAACTTCATTAGAAATAATTGATGGATTAAAGGATTATTCAGATTTAATGGAGAATATTTTTGATTTAGATCAAATAAGTGATTTTCTTAAAAATGATTTCTCTTTAATTTTTGATGCAATGAATGCAGTTACTGGTCCATATGCAAAAAGTATTTTTGTTGAAAAAATGGGTCTTATAGATGCTTGTGTAATGAATGGTACACCCTTAGAGGATTTTGGAGGTTTGCATCCTGATCCAAATCTTACTTATGCGTCTAAGTTGGCGGATTTTTTATTAGTTCAAAAAGCCTATAGTTTTGGAGCTGCATGTGATGGTGATGGTGATAGAAATATGATCTTAGGTAAGGGATGTTTTGTAAATCCAAGTGATAGTCTGGCAGTTATTACTGCTAATACAAATTGTGTACCTGGATATAAAGATGGTATTACTGGTGTTGCAAGATCTATGCCTACGAGTTCAGCAGTAGACTTTGTTGCACGTGCATTAAATATTCCTTGTTTTGAAACACCAACTGGATGGAAATTTTTTGGAAATCTTTTAGATTCTAATTTAATTACAATTTGTGGAGAGGAAAGCTTTGGAACTGGTAGTAATCATGTCAGAGAAAAAGATGGCTTATGGGCAGTTTTATATTGGTTACAAATTTTAGCTGTGAAAAATTGTTCAGTTAGTGAATTAATTCAAAACCACTGGCAACAATACGGAAGAAATTATTATTCAAGGCATGATTATGAGGCTATTCCTTCTAGTATTGCAAATCAAATATACAATAATTTATCTTCTTTGCTTCCAAGTTTAAAAGACAATAAGTTTGCTGGAAATCTGGTAAAAAAAGCGGATAACTTTTCATATTTAGATCCAGTAGATAATTCAATTACTAAAAATCAAGGATTAAGAATTATACTTGAGGATAATTCCAGAGTAATTTTACGTTTATCAGGTACTGGTACAAAAGGTTCAACTTTAAGATTATATTTTGAAAAATTTGCAAGTTCTCAACAAAATTTAGATTTAAATCCTCAAATAGCTCTAAAAGATTTAATTAACGATTTAGATCATTTATTAAATATTTCAAAACTTACCAAAATGGAAAAACCTACCGTTATTACATAATTTTTTAAAATGATTTATTCGTTAGATTAAAAAAATGGAGTCAGATGATTTATTTAGCAATACTTATCGAATAGAAAGTAACGCGCCATTAGCAGATAAATTAAGACCAAAAAATTTAGATGACTTTTTTGGTCAAGAATCCATTCTAGGAAATAATTCTTTATTGAGAAATGCAATCTTGAATGATAAGGTAGGAAATATTATTTTTTCTGGACCACCCGGTGTAGGGAAAACAACTTTAATTGAGATTATATCCTCTTATACTCGTTCCTCATTAATAAAGTTGAACGCTGTTTTGTCTAGTATTAAGGAGTTAAGAAGTGAGATTGCTAAAGCCAAGGAAAGGTTACGTAGTTCTAATAGGAAAACAATTTTATTTATTGATGAGGTACATAGATTCACCTCAGTTCAACAAGATGCTTTGTTGCCTTCAATTGAAAATGGCACCATTACTTTTATTGGTGCTACAACAGAAAACCCTTTCTTTGCTGTAAATAAAGCTCTAATAAGTAGAGCTCGTATTTTCTCATTACTTCCTTTAAATAAAAATGATTTGAAGAAAATAATTGATAAAGTAATAAAGTATTATTCTTGCCTCCAGGATTCCAAAGTTATTGAAATAAAAGAAGAGGCAATTAATCATTTAATAAAATTTTCTGGAGGCGATGCGAGGAATCTCATAAACGCTTTAGAGTTAGGTATTAGTATTACAAAGGAAAATAAAGAAAACTTAGTTGTTATTGATCTCCCAATTGCTGAAGATTCAATCCAAAAGAAAAATATTGTATATGACAAAAATGGACAAAATCATTTTGATGTTATTAGTGCATTTATAAAATCTATTAGGGGCTCAGACCCAGATGCGACTTTATATTGGCTTGCCAATATGGTAGAGGCTGGTGAAGATCCAAATTTTATTTTTAGAAGACTTTTGATTTCTGCTTGTGAGGATATAGGTCTTGCAGATCCCAATGCAATAGTTGTTGTGCAATCATGCTGTGATGCTTTTGATCGAGTTGGTTTCCCTGAAGGATTATTTTTTCTTTCACAAGCTTCTTTATACTTAGCAATTTCTCCAAAGAGTAATAGCACCAAATCAATTTTTAAAGCGGTAGAAGCAATTAAGGCTACTAATGTATCGTTAGTTCCCAATCATCTGAAAAATAATGCTAGTAATTACTTAAATCCGCATAATTATCAAGGGAACTGGTTGCAACAACAATATCTGCCAACAGATTTAAAAGGAATGAAGTTTTGGAAACCAAAAGATTCTGGATGGGAAAAAAATAAATATGAAGATTTACGTAAAAAACAAAAAAGTTAGACCATTTTTGAACTGCAAATAATATTAGGTATAAAGTGAAAGGTATTTTTATAAGCTAAAGAGATAGTCCATTTATATAAGTTAATTTGGTTAAATTTTAACTTCAGTTTCTTCTTTTTATGAAATAGTATTTTGTCCTTTTCAGAATATTGCCATTCCTTTATGTCTTCAGCTAACTTGCCATGATCCCATTTTATAGCGGCCTCAACTGCACACCATTGATTTAAGATGGAGTTTTTATATGATTCGCTCGTAGTATTTGAACTATTTGATTTGAGGAAATATTTTTCCCCTAATTTTTCATAATTGAAATCTCTATCAATTCTCTCAATATCAATCCCAATTTTTCTTTCATGCCAAACTAATATAATCGCATCAATACAATGACTAAAACTACAATGCCCCATCCCTTTTGGTAATTCAGGAGGTTCTCCTGGATTTGCAATTATGGGTACCTCTAATGGATTCAAATTGAAAAGATTTCCTAAACATTGTCTTATATAAGCTCTGCTTTCTAAAAAAATATTTGCTCGATGTTTAGAAAGCTTATTTGCGATTTCAAGTTCTTTCAGTGTTGCGACATCTTGTACACCTTTTATCTCATGAAACCAGATTTTTGGTATTTTATGTTCATAGTTATTTAATAATGTCAATGGCTCTTAAGGTTGGTGATAAAGCACCAGAATTTAATTTAAAAGACTCTTTTGAAAAAGATGTATCTTTAGAAGATTTTAAAGGTAAAAGAATAATACTATATTTTTATCCAAAAGATAATACTCCAGGATGTACTAAAGAGGCTTGTAATTTTAAAGAAAATTGGGATTTACTTAAGGAAAATAACTTTGTAGTTCTTGGAATTAGTAAAGATAGCGCTGTTTCACATCAGAAATTCATTAAAAAATTTGACTTACCTTTTGTTCTCTTGACTGACCCTGAACCTTATAAAACCTCTTCTGATTATGATAGTTATGGCCTTAAAAAATTTATGGGCAAGGAATATATGGGAATTATAAGAAATACTTTTTTAATTGATGTTGATGGTAGAGTTGAAAAAATTTACTTTAAGGTTAAAGCAGCAATTATGGCAGACCATATTATTTCAGATTTAGGATTAAGGTAAATATTCTAATGATTAAAGTGGGTGATCATACCTTGCATAACTAAATTAGGGGCGATAATAATTTCTTCTTTCCTTTCATTTAATAGACTACCAATTAATTCAGAGTCACCTCCGCACATAATCAAAATATCTTGAGCAGGGTTAAATGATAATTTAATCACACCCATTAGAGAGTTAGATACTCCTTTTAACATTGCATCTTCTGTATTTATTAAAAAATCTTGAACAGGGATATCGTACTTTTTAGGAGCTTTGAGATTATTGGTGCATTTCTCCATAGATCTTAGCTGTGTAAGAAAACCAGGTGTTATTTGCCCGCCGATAATTGAGCCTTGTGCAGATAACTTCGTCAGAGACAAAGTTGTTCCAAAATCTGCTATTAATAGTTTTTTTCTGAATGGGTTCTCTATTATTTTTAAAGCTTCCAAACAACCAAGAGCTCTATCAACCCCAAAATGATTCGGAAGGTTTTTTAATTTAATATCTTGAGTTGAGATTCTATTTTCTTGCTTAAGAGGCAAATCTGGTAATCCCCCTACTGATGCCCAAATTAAATTATTTAAATTGATATTTTGAGGCACATTATTATTCTTTTTGGTGTGAAAAAAATTATACTTAGTTTGCAAATTTTCTGCCCAGTGAAGCCTGCTATTGCCAACTAAAAGGAAATTAATATTATCGATCATAGTCCTGAATGAAAAATTTAATTTTCAGTATGAATTCCACATTCTTGCTTCATGCCGCCAAATCTTGTTGTCCTGCCTTCTTTATCGACACCTTCAGGAGAACTGGAATGCCAATCTCCAACAGTTGAATAACCTTGTGAGAAAAGTGGGTGTGACGGTAATCGATTTTCTTTCATGTAATAAAAAATATCTTTGTTTTTCCATTTGAGTAAAGGCCTTAAAGAAAGTCGTTTGCGTATGATCTCAACAAAATCCATTTTATTCCTATTATTCGTTTGCTCCGATCTCACACCGCTAGCCCAGCAGAATATATCGTGTTTATCTAAAGCATTTTCTAAAGGTTTGATTTTTCTTATGTCATGATATTTATCTAAATCACTAGATTTATTAGTTTCCCAAAGTTTTCCATAAAGGGATTCCATTCTTGCTGGAGATAGTTCACTTTGTAAAACCTCAATCTCTAAAGATAAATCATTAATTAGTCTCTCTGCGTACTTATAAGTCTCTGAGGGTAAGTAACCTGTATCTATCCAGAAAATCTTAATTTTTTTTTGTAGTGATTGTTGATGCACCATATGTAAAATAACTGATGATTGTATCCCAAAGCTTGTTGTAATAGCAAAGTGATTATCAAAGTTTTTATAGCCCCATAATATTATTTCTTTCGGAGTCATATCTTTTAATTTTTTATTATGCCCTTCTAAATTCAGTTGAATACTTTCTAGCGTTTTCTCAATCATTATCAAAGGTAGTTAGGGATTAGAGGTTATTTCGCTCAGTTTGAAGATTATTCGTTTAATTTAATAATACATTTAGGTTTAACAATATACCCTTTATGAAATCAATAAAAAAACCAATAGTAATAGTTGGCGCAGGCTTTGGAGGTATGACTGTTGCCTCAAACTTAAAAAGACTTTATCCTTCTTTGCCAATCCTAGTTGTTGATTCTGAAGCAAAGTTTATATTTAAACCTCTAATGTATGAAGTTTTAAGCGAAGAATTATCAATGTGGGAGACTGCTCCTGAATTTTCAAATATATTTTCAAATTTAGGTATTACTTTTCTAAGAAATCGTTTAACTAAAATTAGATTTGATGAAAAGATTCTCGAATTAAGTGATGATTTAAATATAGGTTATGAATGTTTGATTCTTTGTACAGGATCCTTACCTAGTAGTTTTTCAGTGAAAGGTGTTGATGAAAATTGTTATTTTTTTAATAATTTAAATGACCTTAAAAAATTAAAGTCGTTTTTACAAAAATTTCAGAATGACAAAACAAAGAAAAACTTATTTGTAATTGGAGCTGGTCCTTCTGGAGTAGAGATCGCATGCAAGATTAATGATATATATAAAAATAAATTTGATATCAGTATTGTTGAAAGGTCTAATGAAATTTTAGGTCGAAATAAGATTTTTAATCGAGAAGAAGCGGAGAAAGCTTTAGAAAGAAGAAATATAAATGTTCTTTTAAATTCAACTGTTCAAGAAATTTCTGATCAAAAAATTAGTATTTTGGATGGTTCTGAGATTAAAGACTTAGATCAAGATGTTGTGATTTGGACTGCTGGGGTCAAACCTAACATTCCCTACATTGACGAACATGTCACACAAAAAGACGGAAGAATTCTAGTGAACGAAAATTTTCAATTAGATAATTGTGTAAACTCTTTTGCTATTGGAGATATTTCAATTATTAAAGGTATGGAGGATTTGCCTTTGACCGCACAAGTTGCAATGCAACAAGGAAATCATCTTGCTAAAAATATTGAACTACTCTTTCAAGAAAAAGAGCTTTTACCTTTTGATTTTGAGGACAATGGTGAAATGATTAGTTTAGGAATTGGTGAAGCATCCATTTCTGCTTTAGGTGTAACTTTATCGGGTAAATTGGCATATGAAGTAAGAAGATTGATTTATGCTTCAAAAATGCCTGATATTAGTAAAAGCTTAAAATCTACGGCTTCTTGGTTATTTCAAAAAAAATCTACTATAAATAACTTTATTAATAAAAAAACATAAAAAAGTTTAAACTTTTTTGACCTATTGTTTATAGGTATATTGAGTTAAATAAGTTTGATATGAATCTGATTTCTTTCTTTAGTAATAATTTAGATGCACTAATAACAGTATTAGTTTTATTTCTCTCATTGATTTTATTTATAAGAAATACTATAGCTCCTGAATTAACTGGTTTATTATGTGTTGGAATATTTATTGTCACTGGAGTCCTTACCCCTGAAAAAGCCTTATCTGGATTTGGAAGCCCATCTTTAATCACTTTGATGGGTTTATTTGCAGTTTCATCTGCATTATTTAAAAGTGGTGCGTTAGACAGAGTAAGGGAGCTTATATCCTCTGAAAATATTAAAACGCCTAGAAAATTAATTCTACTTATAACTTTTTTGATAGCTCCAATATCTGGAATCGTTCCTAATACGCCAGTTGTAGCATCCCTTTTGCCTTTAATTGAAGGCTGGTGTGAACGACGAAATATTTCACCTTCCAAAGTCCTTTTACCTTTATCTTTTGCAACTCTACTAGGAGGAACACTTACATTATTAGGTAGCTCAGTCAATCTCCTAGTAAGTGATATTAGTCAGCAGTTAGGCTATGGGTCTCTTGAATTATTTAGCTTGACTTCAATAGGGATTCCAGTTTGGTTAATAGGCACAACATATATGATCTTAGTCTCTGATGTTCTTTTGCCTGATAGAGGAAGAAATAAAGATTTTATTAAAAATGGTAATATGAATATCTATTTTACAGAAGTCACTATTCCTTCTTCCTCTGAATTAGTTGGCCAATCAGTAAGAAATAGTAGATTACAAAGAAGATTTGATGTTGATGTTCTTGAGTTGCAAAGAAACGGAAAAGTAATACTACCTCCTCTTGCAGATCGCAAATTTGAGCCTGAAGATAGATTGATAGTACGTGTTACGAGGGCGGATTTATTGCGTTTACAACAAGAACATACAATTTTGTTAGCTGAAAATAAGAGATCTATTGTCGGCACAAATCTTCCTTCTACTGAAGAAGGCACCAAAACTTTTGAGGCTTTACTCCCTTCAGGATCAACTTTAGCAGGTGCAAGCTTGAGAGAACTTAGATTTAGGCAACGCCATAATGCGACAGTTTTAGCCCTCAGAAGAGGACAGCAAACTGTTCAGGAAAGATTAGGTCAAGCCGTTTTAAGAGCAGGAGATGTTTTGTTACTTCAGGCACCTTTAGACTCAATAAGAGGACTGCAAGCAAGTAACGACTTATTAATTTTGGATCAATTTGAAGATGATTTACCATTTTTAATTAGAAAACCAATTGCAATCGCAATTGCAATTGGAATGGTTCTCTTGCCTTCTCTAACTAATATTCCATTAGTAGGATCAGTTCTTTTAGCAGTTATAGCGATGGTTGCTTTTGGATGTTTGCGTCCCGCAGAAATACAAAGGTCAATTAGGTTAGATATTATTTTATTATTAGGATCATTATCAAGTTTCAGTGTAGCTATGCAAGTCACTGGATTGGCCGATCTAATAGCCATAAATTTGGATTTTGTCCTAAGTGGAATGCCACTATATTTCGCTTTAATAGTAATTTTTATAGCTACTGTAATACTTACTCAATTTATAAGTAACGCTGCTTCTGTTGCGCTGATATTGCCTGTAGCTATTCAGTTTTCAAGCGTTTTGGGTATCTCACCAAATGCCCTGATAATGCTTGTATTGTTCGGTGCAAGTCAATCATTCTTAACTCCAATGGGTTATCAAACAAATTTAATGGTTTATGGACCTGGGAGATATAGATTTTTTGATATTGCAAAATATGGTGCGGGCTTAACACTTATAATGTCACTAACCGTGCCTGCTTTGATAATTTTAAATTATAAATAAATAATTAAAGTGAAAATAAAGAACATTGTTTATAAATTAAAAGAAATATACAGAAAGTTATCTGTACCTCAATTCACAATTGTCACAGGATTAATTATTATTATTTTTGGTACCTTAATTTTAAGTTCCCCCTTATGTTCATCATCCAATGTGGGTTTGTGGGAAGCATTCTTTACTTCTACTTCTGCAATAACTGTTACGGGGTTAACTATCATTGATGTAGGAGTTGATTTAAATATTTTTGGTCAAATTTTCTTAGCTTTAATGCTTTTATCAGGTGGTTTAGGCTTAATGGCTATTACTACTTTCTTACAAGGATTTGTTGTTAAAGGTACTCAGCTCAGAACTAGATTGGATAAAGGTAAGACACTCGATGAATTTGGGGTTGGTGGAATTGGTAGAACTTTTCAGAGTATAGTTATTACTGCCACTACTATTATTTCTTTTGGAGCAATAATATTATATTTTTTCGGGTTTCTAGAAATTCAAAATAATTGGCAAAGACTGTGGTCTGCAATTTTTCATAGTATTTCTGCATATAACAATGCAGGTTTTTCTTTATGGTCTAACAGCCTCCAAGATTATAGGTCTAATTTTGTTGTCAATATTGTATTTATTTTTTTAATTGTGATGGGAGGAATTGGGTGGAGAGTTATTGATGATATATGGAGTCATAGAAAAAATCTTTCATATAAAAAATTGAGTCTTCATTCTAGATTAGTAATTAGGACAAGTTTTTCCTTAATAATTTTTGGATCTTTAGGTTTTTTCGTAACAGAGACGTTATTAAATAGTCAATTTTTTAGTGATCTAAATTTCTTTGAGAAGATTTTATCATCTATTTTCGAGACTGTGAGTGCAAGAACAGCGGGATTTACAAATTTTCCAATATCTTTGAATTCGATATCAGATACAGGTCTCTTGCTATTAATGACTTTGATGTTTATTGGAGCTAGCACAGGTGGTACTGGTGGGGGAATTAAAACTACAACTTTTATTGCTTTAATGGCAGCAACCAGATCAACGTTAAGGGGACAAAAAGATGTAATTATTAGTAATAGATTAATTTCAGATAAAGTTATTTTGAAAGCAGTTGGAATAACTGTTGGATCTTTACTTTTTGTTCTTTTGATGGCTATGTTATTAAGTACTACGAATACTTTTATTAAAAAAGAATCATTTACATTTCTAGAAATTCTTTTCACATGTATTTCTGCTTTTGCGACAGTAGGTTTTGATATCGGTTTAACAGCAAAATTAAATCATTTTGGTCAATTTATTTTAATTATTGGTATGTTCGTAGGAAGACTTGGGATCCTTTTGCTTTTAAGTGCTCTTTGGCAGGCTCTATATAAGAGTAGAATAGAAAGACAAAAAAGAATTGGTTATCCAAAAGCTGATCTTTATGTATAGCCTTTACTAGAATTTATTATGGCTGATTGGTGGCAATGGTCTCCACAAAAAGAAGAGGAAGCTCTAACTTTTGCAGTTGTAGGAGTTGGCAGATTCGGAACGGCTGTTTGTAGAGAACTTATAAGTAATGGCGTAGATGTTTTAGCTGCAGATGCTTCTGAGAAGGCAATTGATGATTTAAGACAATTAGAACCTTCCATTGAGGCAAGAGTAATAGATTGTACTGATGAAGAATCAATGAAGGAATCAGGCATTTTAGAGATGAATACAGTTGTCGTCGGTATTAGTGAGCCTATTGAAGCAAGTATTACTACTACTCTTATTGCTAAGGATAGTGAAGGAACAAAAGTAAAAAGAGTAATTGCAAGAGCCACGAGTGATTTGCATGAAAAGATGTTAAAAAGAGTAGGTGCTGATAAGGTTGTTTTCCCTTCTAGAATGCAAGGTGAAAGATTAGGCTTAGAACTTGTTAGACCCAATCTTATTGAAAGACTAGAATTGGATAATCAAACTGGAATAGATGAAATTACAGTTCCAGAAGAATTTATTGGTAGATCTTTAAGAGATTTAAATTTAAGAAAAAATTATTTAGTTAACGTTCTTGCTGCTGGCCCCCCAGAAAAATTAACAGTAAATCCTCCTGCTAAATATATTCTTGAGAGAGGAAATATTTTGGTTGTTATGGGGAAAACTTTAGATTTACAAAAATTACCTCAAAATTAATTATTTATTCTCGGGTTTTTTGGTGTATCTAATCCTTTGAGGAGCTCCTTTTAATCTTTTAATACTTTGTCTTTCTAATGTATCTCTGAAATTGTCAGTATCAATTTTATTGTCTGATGTATGAGATTTGGCCTCTCTTTCGAAATAATTTTTAATTCCTTCTTGAATCAATACCTTTGCCATATTGCTGACAGTTCTTGATTCATTCTCAGCAAGAATATTTAGTTGCCCACAAATTAACTCTGGTAGAACTACTTGTATCCTAGGGGATTTTGGCTTCCCATTAGTTGAGTTTTGGCGGGTTGCCATTAGTCAAACTTAATAACTGTTACTTCTAAGTATACACAGTTAGTCAAGGGTAGTATCTTTGTGTATATTAATAGTAAGGATAAAAGCCTTTGATTAATTAGTTCCTTGCATAAATTATGAAAAATTCAAGAAACCTTGATTCTTCTCAAAGATCAACAATTGATAAAAAGAAAAAAAAATTAATACAGTCTGAGTCTTTAAGTAATGAGAATAGTGATGTATTAGTATCTGCTGTGATCAGTCCATATTTATTGACACATCTGCATCAAATTCTTCAGCGTTCTGAAT
>QCTC01000003.1 GCA_003211315.1 Prochlorococcus sp. AG-670-O17
CTTATTGTTCAAGTTGCATGTTTACTTATTCGTTCTTTTTTGCCTTTGACGCATGGAGATGCATTTGGTCAGTATTTCTTTGAATCACTACAGATATCTAGGTTAGAAAATTTAAAAATATTGGAATTTTATGAAATGGGTGAGAGTTTTAGAAGTGATTCGCTTGCTTCATTTTTTGATTCCTTTTTTATTCAATTAACAAATAATTGGTCTATAGCAAGATTTACTAGATTGGCATCTTTAGTTTTAGTAATTTTAAGTTCTTTAGAGATGGTATCTAATTTAGGTTCTATAAACTTTAAGAAAGGACTTATTTTAATTTGTGTGATATTGACTATTCCTGATGTGTGGAGCGTTTTTGTTTCGGGAAAGCATGATGGATATGTTTTTCTTTTTGAGTTTACAGGTATTTATATAATCTCTTTGTCAATAATAAGTAAAGACAAAATATTAAGATTAATCTTGTCTCTTCTTTCAATATTTTTAGCTTTTATTGGAGTAAGTTCTAGGTTATCATCCCTATCTTTTTTATTAATAAGTTTAGTTTTACTATCTTTTAACCTTCTTAAGTTTAGAAAATATTTTTTTAATAATAAATCAATAAGCCTTAAAAAATACAATCTATTTCACCGAATAATCCTTTGTTTATTAGCTTTATTTACTGCTTTTATTATTCTTATGATTAATTATCATTATTTTTCAAATCCTTTTTATATGCTATCTCCCCCGGGCTTTTTAACAAAAGTTTTTCCAAATGCATCTTATAAGATGGACTACGTTTATATAAAAGATACTTTGTCTTTGAGAAATATTCCTCTAATTTTTAAACCTATCTCTACTTTTCTTTATGCATCACTTGGCATGGAACCAATTCGGCATGTGTTAAATCAACTTAAAGATAAAAATGATTTCTTTTTATTCCTGTTCGGGACTATCGATTTTTTTGGTCCTAAATTTATCATGGTATCCATACTTTCTTTTAATCCTTTAGTTTTACTAACATTTACTTATTTAAAATCTCTAAAAAATTATGAAAAATCTTTACTTTTTTTACTGACTTTTTGGATTGTTTTATGGTCCTTATCAATACCTTATACTCGGACAGCAATATCAAGTTCTTTGGCTTTAATTGTCTTAGGACTATCTAATATAAAAGGGTTTAATTCTAACTCTTTTAATTCCTTAAATAGTTTATTAAGATTATCTATTTTTTCATATGGAATATTAAGTATTTACTTTTTCACAATTTGGAGTGTTTCAAATCTTTATGATTTACCAGTAAGTAAATTGGTAATGTCAAAAGAATATAGCAGGACATCTTTATCAAGAGAATTTATTAAATTACAAAATGAGACTTTGGGTAATAAAAATATAATACCAACTTTAAAATTCGAAGACTCTTGGAAAAAAATTGAAGCAGATAATCCTGATAAGTTTCTTTTTTTAGAAGCCCCTTCCCACTTCGCATACTTCATGAATAGAGGTTTAATTACAAATAAAAAGTTAGCTTTGCCCTCTAGAATAGAAAATGACTCATTATGTTTTGAAATAGACTTAAATCGAGAACTGATAAAGAAGACTTGTTAATTTCTTTCATTAAAAATAAATAACTTCTGACATAAATATGATGCGCAAGCTAGGGGGGGTATTACTAATAATGATGAGATATTTTTGGATAGATTATCTGAACTGATAAATTCAATTAAAAACCAATTAATTTTCCATAAAAAAATATGCATTATTAGATATTTAAATACTTGAGAATTATTTAGTAAATTAACTTTAAAAACTTTTTTACTATAAAAATAAAATCCAAATAAAAAGTTAAAAAGTTGACTTATTAATGTGGCAAATATAACTGGGATTATGAATAATATGGCTTGAAGAATAAAATTTGTAATCAGTACATTAATAAGTCCATAAAAAATAAAAAGCCTTTTATTTCTATATTTTATTTTCATAAATTTTATAGCTTTTTCATCGTATTTATTAAGGAAACTAAATTAATATAATTTTAAATTGCATGACTATAAAGAAATAATATAAGCTAATACATTAAATTTTACATATAAATTAATTCTTAATTAAAGGTATGTTGGAAAATTTATTGATCTTTCAAAATCTCTTCAACTTTTTCAAGAATCTCAACAATATTTACTGCTAAGTTAAGCTCTTTTGGACTATTATTGCCCAAGCGAATATCATCCATAAATTCTTGGATAAGAATTTCTAATGGTGATTTTTCAAGATATAGATCATTTTTATTTCTTGATTTAGCAATACTCTTAACTTCGAAATCTTTAATTTCTTTAACTTTTTTGTAATTTATTGGATCAAATATATATGAACAATCTTCAAAATTTATTTTTAAGAAACGATTTTTATTTTGCATTAGATTACCAATATTAATTTCTGCATATCTTCCTCTTTCAAAATTAAGCACTAACTTAATATTTGAACTCTTTAACCCATGTTTAAAATCCTTCTTTATAAATTCTGCTTTTATTTTTAAAGGGTATTCGCCAATAATTTCCAGACACATCGACAAATCATGAGGTCCCCAATCCCAAAGAGATGTGACATCTCTCCGAAATGGACCATAATTTCCTCCTAAAGTATAAATTGATTTTAAGTTAACTTTATCTTTAATTTTTTTCTTTAATAATCTATACAAAGGGTGATAAAGATATACATGATTTACCTTTACTATTGTTTGATATTTTTCCTGAAGTTCTAATAATAACTGCGCCTCTTTAAGATTTAATGTCAAGGGCTTCTCGATAATTATAGGTTTGCCATTCCTAATCGACTCTGCGGCAATTTCATAATGCGTGTTCGGTGGTGAGGCAATAATTATTCCATCGATTGCAGATGAAAGTATCACTTCATGCCAGTTAGTTGTAATTTCGTAATCTCGTAACAAATAATCCTTACCGGTAATGCTCTTGCAGGCAATTTTTTTTATTGAAACTCCATCAGCATTTTTTATAGTATTTATATAGTTAACTCCCCATTTTCCAGCCCCAATAAGACCAATCTTGATCTCTTGAGACATACTATTGTCTCCCTGTATAAACTGAATCTGACCATTTTATAAATCTTTTTAGTCCTTCATTGATATCAATTTTTGGTTGATATTTGATTTGTCTTTTTGCTTTCAATATATCTGGACACCTTCTATTAGGTTCATCTGCTGGATAGCTGTCTGGATAATCTACAATATTATATTTCACTTTTTTACCTAAAATAAATTCAATTTTTTCTATCAATTCAATCACAGATATTTCAGGATTAGGATTGCCTATATTGTAAGCTTCTCCTGGTACTCCATTTAATATGACACGAATAAATCCTTCCATAGCATCTGTTATGTAGCAAAAAGTTCTTGTTTGATTTCCCGTCCCATAAATTTGTAGTGGAATATCACCTTTAATCCTACTAGTGAAATTAGGTAAAACTCTGTAATCAGTTTCTTGCATGCCTGGACCAAAAACATTAAATGGTCTAATTGTGTTAGTACATACACCTTTCAAATTATGAAAAATATTGCATAGAGTCTCTCCTACTCTTTTACTTTCGTCGTAACATGCACGTGGCCCAGTGCAAGAAACATTTCCTTTGTAACTCTCTTTTGTAGGGATATTTTTGGAATCGGGATCTCCATATATCTCTGAAGATGAGAAAAACGTAAGTCTTGCTGATTTTTGTTCAGCTAATTCAAGCATATTTTTCGTTCCATTTATAGCTACTTCTAATGTCTCTAATGGATAGGCGCGATAATAATATGGACTTGCTATTCCAGCTGCATGAATAATAAAATCAATCTTTTCATCCGCAGAAAACTTTTCAATAACATTATGATTTATAAATTCAATATTTTCATAAGATGGTATTTGAGCTCCCTCTTTACCAGATGTTATTAGATTATCTAAGACTATTACTTTAGCTTTTTCTTTTAAAACTTGCTCATTTAGCAAATTAAAAATTTGCATAAAATATCTACCTAGGAAACCTCTCCCCCCTGTTAATAAGATAGTTTTTCCTGAGAATTGATAAGAAATATCACTGATATTTTCAACTATTTGTTCGATATCATTAAATAACAAGAATTCACTCATTCATATAACCCTCAGATTTGGTAGCGGAATAATAAACTTCCCCCCTGAATTAGAAAATTCCTTATTCTTTCTAATAATTGAGTCTGCAAAATTCCAAGCCAGGATTAGTAAGTAATCTGGTTTAAGTACATCTATAGATGAACTTGGTACTACTGGGATATGTAATCCAGGACTATAGAGTCCCTGCTTCAAGGGACTATCGTCAACAATAAAATCTAAAACATCATTTTTTAGGCCAAATTCATACATAAGAGTTGTAGCTTTCGCTGGGGCGCCAAAACCAGCAATTGTTTTTTTTTGAGACTTTAGTTCCTTTATAAAATCATTAAGTGATTTTTTTCTTTCTTTAATATTATTTGTAAAATTTTTAAATGTTTTTTTATTATTTAAGGATACCGATTTCTCTAAATCTACCAAATCGAAAACAGATTTATTAATCTGTCTTTTGTCCTCAATATTCTTTACTACACATCTAATTGATCCTCCATGTGTATTTATTCTTAAAACATCGATTAGTTCCATTTCATTCGATTGAAAAAATTTAATTAGAGGAATCACAGAATGATAAGAAAGATGTTCATGATAAATAGTATCGAATAAGGTCTTTTGATAGACATCTAATAAATAAGAGACTTCAAAAACAAACAAACCATTAGGGGATAATAAATTCCTAACGGCTTTAGTAATACCAATTAAGTCATCAGAATGAGCAAAAACATTATTCGCTGTTATTAATGAAGCAGTTGAATATTTTTCTTTGATTTTTTCAGAAGTTTTATAGTTAAAAAATTCATTTACAGTATTAATACCATCTTGCTGAGCTTTTTTTGAGATATTTATTGCTGGGTCAACTCCGATTGTTTTATATCCTATATTTTTAAAAAATTTAAGTAAAGTGCCATCATTTGAACCAATATCTAATATGTAATTTTCGAGTGAAGGTTGATAAGTTTTGACAATATCCTTTGCATAGTTTGAAAAATGTTCAACAAAGACTGGAGATGTCCCTGAGACATATACATAATTCTCGAAAAGTTCAATGGGATCAACTACTTCGGTAAGTTGCACATGAGAACAATTTTCACAGAAGAATAATTCTAATGGATATTTTTTTTGCCTAATATTTAAATTTTCTTTAGATACAAAAGCGTTGGCTGGCGGGGTAGAGGCTAATTTTAGTATTGAGCTAAGTTTAGAGGAGCTACAAAGTCTGCATAGTTGCTTTTTATCTTTCCCATTATCCATTGTTAGGTGTCCATGAAATCGAATCTGAAGAGTCAATTAAGTTTGTTCTGACTACATCCGCTTCATAAGTTTCCTGATCTCGAGGATTCCTAGAAAGAGTTAAAAATAATGTATCTTCAGTAAATTTCATACAATGTTCAATTAGTGGGGGAGTGAAAACCATGCTACCTTTTTCTACCATAAGCAATTCAGGGTCTTTGTTTGAATTTAGTTCTCTATGGTAATAATTTATTTTCCCATAAATGACATAACAATAATGCCAGTCTGTTTTGTGATAATGATTAGCCCTTAAAGAGCCTGCCTTTGAGTGAATCATCACTGCACTTTTCATTAATACGTCAACCAAAGGTTGGATTGAACCTCTATTATCAATGAAAGGCTTCTCTAAATCTACTAATGGTTTAGTAGGCCAATTTTTAATTTCTTCTTCAGTTAAAGGGTTTATTTTGATGGGAGTCATGATTTATGAAATTTAACGAAAAACTCTTTCTAAAATTATTGTTAATAATACAGATATAGCATTATGAGGCCTTATTTTCTTTCCTTCTTCGTAAGTTCTTCCATAATAATTTACAGGCACTTCATAAAAAGAACTACTTTTCGCAACTATTTTTGAGAGGATCTCTGCTTGTTGCTCCCAACCGCTCGTTGATAATTTTTGTGGGTTTATCAAATTTGCTCTAAAAACTACATAACAGCTATAGATGTCGGTAAAAGTTGTATTATTCATTATGTTGAATAGAAAAGTTATAAATTTGTTTCCTACCTTGTGCCAGAAATAATAAACTCTCGTTAATTGAGAGGCTATTAATCTACTTCCAATTACTAAATCAGCATTGAAGCGCAAAACAGGTTCTAGGATTTTTACATAATCTTTTGGGTCATATTCAAGGTCCGCATCTTGAAATAAGATATACTCCCCACTTGCTTTGATTAACCCCTCTTTCACTGCATTTCCTTTACCAGTATTTTTGGGAAGTTTTATTAGCAAATCGTATAAATTTCTGTTCTTTCTTAATAATGTTAAGGTTTTATCTTTAGAACAATCATCAATGACAATCACTTCTTTTATTATTCCTTCTATTTCGATATTTTTAACCTTTTCTAATATCTTTATTATGGTATTTTCTTCGTTATAAGCTGGCATTATTATGGAAAGTTTTATCATTATTATGGAAATTTATAAAAAAGATATTGATTAACTTTATATTATCCCTATTTAAAACAAAGGTTTTGTGTGAATTTTGTTCAAAAAGATAAACTTTTATATTAAAAATTTAAACAAGGTTAAAGACCTTAACCTTACATTTAAAAACATTGAAAAAATATTGAAAAAAAAAATTAGTTATAGAACTTTTATATCTTATGAAAAAGAAGAAAATTATAATCCTGATATAAATACAAAGAATTGGGATTTACATAAAAATAGATTGATTAAATTTGGTAGATCTCAATATAAAGGATTAACTTTTTTGTTAGTGCATAGGTCAGAATCTATTATCTTTCTAAAGAAGGTAATAAAGTTTATTGCTAAGATTAGAAATTAAATATATATATAATTTAAAAAGAGGAATAATTAGTGAATACTTTTATTTCTACAAATTCAATAGGCCTAGGGAAATTATTAAAAAGATATACATTAAGATCAAAAGTAAAGTTGGAGATGATACAAGCAGCTCAGAAAAGATATTCAACTTGGTCAGGCCTGAATGGACTTGCTAGAAAAATTGTGTTTAAGGTGTCAAATATTAATAATTAGTTATGAAATATTTATTTGTATTGTCTGAAAATTTTTACAGATTAATCGAATGGGAGTGGAATTTCTTAAAACAATTAAGAAGAAAAAGAAGAAAGAATATTTTTCTTAGATGCTTTTTTGCTCTTTTAAGTTTCCTTTCAATTTTGATAATATTCTTTGTCCCACCTTGTATTTTTGGGATTTTATTAGGAGGGGGTATGAAATTTAGTATTTTTTTTATTTGGTTATGGATTTTAAATTTGAAGTTTTTTTGAAAAATAATTCTTTTATATTCTAAGTTGAATTAAGATTAGGATTATAGCTTTTTTTGAATGCCAAAAATATTTAAGCAAAATAAATTCGCTTTATTGGGAGCAAATATTTTCATTATTGTGATTTGGGTATCATTATCTTCAGCCGTCGTAAATTTATTTATCGGTGATAATAATCCTTTTTATATTTATAAGATTAAATCTCTAATAAAGTATCTTCCTCCCATTTGGGTAACTTGGTTTCTATGGGTTAAGAGAGGCGGATTAAAAAAATAGAATTAAATCGGCATATTTACGGATTTACACTTAATTAAAATAAATTAAGCTATAAAAGCTTACTTGAGATTATTCTTGTGAGAATTAGGTAATAGGAGATCGTTTTCAGCTAAAAAGCGATCTCTTTTTTTATCAATAAGTTTTTAATAAACTTAAAAGAAATTGCTAGGTTTACTATTGTATGACTTTCTTTACCAATATTTCTAAATATAAGACAAGTTAAACTGGTAATCTAATACCTTTTTCTACGATAGTTTGATTAGTTTTTAAAGTCCTGTAATTGTTTATTGGTATAAAAGAGAATAGTTGCAGTGAAATAAATTACTAAAAGAAGAAATTTACCTAGTGGACTCATACTCTTTAACCAGTTTTTTATAAAGTTCAGAAGAAATTGGTTCCATTTTTAGAAAATTCCAGGAATAATTTGGCCTGTTGTTACATATGCACCAAGCAATGCAATAAATCCAATCATGGCCCAACGACCATTCACTTTCTCTGCATTTTGAGGGTATCCGTCATAGGAGACTGACTCATCAATATATGGACGAGTTTCAGCTGGAAACATATTTTGTCTTCCGCCTGATTCTGTTGTTACTTGTGAATTAGCCATTGATTATTATGTAATTGTAAATAAACGTAACACAACTATTAAGTAATGTAAAGCAAAAGAGGCCAACTGATCGATTTACTTGAACGTTGTATCAGAAATGATACATATCCGGCATAATAAGATTTTGTTGAACTTTTGCTTTAATTTTCATGACTTATTTAGATATCATTTGAGCGATTTTACGACTTGGTTCTTGAAGTTTGCTCTATAAAGTTTATGTTTTGATTTGCCGTTGGTGGATTAAGGTAATTAATTTTCTTCTAAAAAATTAGTTTATTTATTTTTAGGTTTATCCTAGATCGGTGTTAACCGTTTTATTGGCTTAATTACTTATTTACTAATTAAAAATTTCTATTTTAATAAGTAAAGCAATTATATTTATAAATGAACTATAGAGAAGACTTAGAGTTTCAACTTCAAAAAGTCACTTTAGCAATACAAGAGGTTATTGAGGATGTTTACATATCTGATCAGGTAAGGCAAGAACGTATAAGAAAACTTATTAATTTCAAAGAAGCAATAATTTATAAGGGAAGGGAACTTCGTATTGACTTAGAAGCGGCATAAAATTATCAAGTTTATTTTTAATAGTTAAAAGTAATAAAGTATTGCTATTATCAATTAAAAAAATTAAGACACAATCGATATTAATGTCCCCAGGAACTCCTGATTTAATTCTTTTTATTTTGTTTTGTGTTGGTCTACAGGCTACGTGGATAATTCCAATTATTAAAAAAAATAATAAATTGAATGATAGAGGCAGAGAATTGAGGGAAGAAATTAAGCAGTTAGAAAAACTATATAAAAAATAAATTATGCTTTTAAGAAGAACAGCTGTAGTGTGATATTCCTCCTTTATTAAAGAATTCTCTTGGCCTTAGACGATTGTATTTTTGTTCTGTTTCCAAAGACTGCTCTTCATAAGGATTTTTGAAGATAGTTTGTAATTCTTTTATTTTGCTGTAATTACCCTCTTCAGCTTCTTCATAAGCAGGAACTATCATCCATTCACGCCAAGTGAAGTTAGGATTTACTTGTTTCATTGATTTGGAGATTTCTTTAAAATCACCTTGTTTCTTAATACAATCTTTCCATTTTTTTAACCATATAAACCATTTTTTATCAAGTTCTTCTGTTGAAGGTAAATAAAAACTATCTTTTAAAAAAGATATATTGTCAGGAATATGAGAAAGCTTTCTAAAGAAAATACTGAAGTCTGCCTTAGAGTCAACCATAAGATTGAAAAGCTCGTTGGTAAGAATTTCGTCGTATTTTTCAAGACCAAGCTTTTTTGCCCACATTATTTGGATTTCTTTGCTCATAAATTTAGAAAAATCACTTTTAATCTTCTCTAATTTTTCTATATCTTCTTCATTTTCTAAAAGTAATGGTAGGAGAGATGAACAAAACATCTTAAAATTGATTTCAGCAGCAAAAGGCTGATTGAAAAATGAAAAATGCTCTCCACCTCCAGTCCAAGGCTGAAATCTTGGATCAAATAATTCACAAAACCCAAAAGGACCGTAGTCAAGAGTAAAACCCCCAGCAGCACAATTATCGCTATTAAAATTACCTTGACAGTATCCGACTCGCATCCAATTAGCTACAAGTGATATGAGCCTTTGTCGATATAAGTAAGCCAACTTAATGACCTTTTCATTAAATGTATGACTTGGATCAATGTCATCTCTATAGTTCCTTGTTATGAGATGTTGCACAATAATTTTAAGCTCATTAAAAGCGTCATCATGTGAATTGCTTCGAACTCTGCGAGCAAAGAGTTCGAGCTGACCTACACGCAAAAATGAAGGTGCTACACGTGTAGTAATTGCAGCATGATTATCCACCATAATATCAGGATCAAAATACCTAGAACCCTCTGTATACCACGGCCTTCTAACTATTTCTGTCCCTGAGACATAAAGAATTAAAGATCTTGAAGTAGGAATTCCTAATGCATGCATTAACTCCTGTGCAAGAAATTCACGAACACTTGATCGTAGGACAGCTCGGCCATCTGCACCCCGACAATAAGGTGTAGGACCTCCTCCTTTAAGTTGCATCTCCATTCTTTTCCCATTAAATAAACCTTCGAATACAGAAATTGCCCGACCATCTCCGTAGCCATTACCTGTGCCAAAAGGACATTGTTGTGTATATTCAGTACCATAAATAGACAATGCATACCCCGTCGCCCAGCCAAAGGGGCTCATTGGATACTCTGCAACTTTGATATCACCAGAAAAAAAACGAGAAAAATTTTTATCTTTTATAAGGTCAGAACTTAATCCCAATTCTTCAAATAATGTTTTGCTGTGGGAGATATATATTGGTTCTGGTATTGGTGTTGGAGTGACGGGAACATAATGACCTGAATAAACTGACCTAGCCTTGTGATCATTACCATCTTTTGTCGACTGAGGATCAGCGTTGAGAGAATTCATTAAAGAAAAATCTGCTAATTTTGAAAACTCAGAAAAATTTTTAGTTGTTAAACGTTTTAATGATTGAGATTTTCGTGACATTAATTTTTGACCTTTATTCTTGATTAGGATTTAATTGCCTGAAAATGAACAATAATTATATTTTATATTGAATTTCAAAAGAAATTATTTTGATAATACTTTTAAGATTAGATAGAAATAAAAAGTTTAGTTTAACTTCTTTAAAGTTAGGGACATCTTTCTCTGAAAGATTGTGCGAATTTGATTAATTAATATTTTTTACCTTCTCCCTATTCTTGAAATATAGCACTATAAATTTTTCATTTTATTCTTTTTTTTATTAAGATACCCAACCCTTAAGTAAGTCAAAAATACTAATAACTAATCCAAAAGCAATAATTGGGGGTGATACCCATCTCATCATAAACTTCAAATATCTAGTTGTTTTAATGCCTACTTTTGACGTATTAAGTTCTTCATTAAACTTTGTAGGAACTACCCATCCCATAAAGAACGATACTAAGAATCCTCCAAAAATAAGTAATACGCCTCCAAATATTGAATCAACCGTTCCAAGGATATTTAAATTTAATGCTGACGGAATTCCTACCAAAAATAGAAATAGAGTGATAATCCAAACAGATTTACCTCTTTGAAATCCAAATTTATCCATTAATGAGGAGACTGGAACTTCCAATAGAGAAACTGAAGAGGTAATAGCCGCAATATAAGCTAATGCAAAAAAAGCAACAGCCACTACCCTCCCTGCTGCTCCATAGGAACCTAAACCTGTTGGGATAGAGATAAATAATGCTCCAACCGTTGATTCCGAGATGGCTTCACTTAAGCCAAAGGTTAAAACTATTGGGAAAGTAATTAAACCTGCCATTAGTCCAACCAAGGTATCTAATGAAGCAACACTGATACTTAATTTAGGTAAATTGCTTTTCTTATTTAAGTATGAAGCGTAAGTCACCATTATTCCAATACCTAAACTTAAAGAAAAAAATGCTTGAGTAAATGCATTTCTAATTGTTTGAGGGTTTCTTAATTCTGCAAAGTCAAACTTGAATAAGAATGTCTTATAACCTTCCCATGCTCCAGATAAGGTGGTAGCCCAAATTACGAGACCCAAAAGAATTATGAAAAGTATAGGCATAAAGAATCTAGTAACTTTTTCTATACCCTTTTTTATTCCTGATGAAACTATAAAAGCTGTAAGTAAAAGACTTAATAAATGACCTAATAAAACACTACTTCCACTACTTATAGAACCAAAGAAATTCTCAGCTTCACCAAGATTTTTTGGTAATCCAAAAAATAATGAGTGAAATAAAGTATCTGCCGTCCACCCCATTATTACTGAATAATATGAAGCTATACCTAAAGGAGCTATGAAGAAAAGTATTCCTAGTGGGTACCAATTATTACCTCCTAACTTAACGGGAGCAAGTAACGAACTTGCCATGGAGCTTCTTCCTAAAGCCATTTCAGCGATAAAAACGGGAAGACAAATTATTAATACTATTAATACGTATAAAACTACAAATGCAGCTCCTCCTCCTTGAGATGCCCTATAAGCGAATCCCCATAAATTACCGAGGCCTACAGCACTACCCGCTGCCGCAAGAATAAATCCGAGCTTACTCGTCCATTGTTCTCTTTGAGAAATCTTTGAGTCCAAAATACAAAATGATTTTTAATAGTTGATTTATAACTCATAAATAAAAATAGTTAATAATTATTCTGAATAAAAACTTATTTTTTAATAATTAATCATTTCCTAAATAATTGTATTTTTTCAAACCTGCTTATTTTTTATATTTTTATTGAAATAAGATCTAGAATTGTAGAAGGATAATTCATAAATTTTATGACTATTGAAACAACAGTTCTAGATTTTAAACTGAGTAATACTT
The DNA here is from genome assembly GCA_003211315.1 of Prochlorococcus sp. AG-670-O17. Classification (GTDB taxonomy): domain Bacteria; phylum Cyanobacteriota; class Cyanobacteriia; order PCC-6307; family Cyanobiaceae; genus Prochlorococcus_A. The sequence goes on from QCTC01000003.1 coordinate 12,623, forward strand.
TTGAAGAATATGAAGCCTATATGAAGGCACCTGAACAACAATCAATGTTCAATGAGATGGGAGTAAAGACTTTTTATCTTGGAAAATCTTTGGATGATCCAAAAAGAGCAACAGTAATGTTTCAAGGCCCTGAAAATGTTTTATATGAAATTTTCATAAATCCTGAAACAAAATCAATTGTTGAAGCTTCTGGACATATTTATGAAGAAACAAAAATCACTCGTTGGCTCTGTTAACCAAGCTTGATAATTAAATAATTTTGTTTCCTAGTATCTTTTACTTTTAATGAACTATCAATTATTAATAGAATCCTATTCTTTTGGAACTACCCTTTCTAATCAAGAAATAGAACTTTTAAGCCTAGAACTTGAAACTCAGATTATGAATATGAACATATCCACGGATTTTGGCTGTTTCAAGTCGGCCCCTTTACATATTTGTAAAGGTCTTAATTTAAGAAAAGGTACTACGTGGATAATGTGCCTTGCCGAAATTTTAGATATCCATAATCCTACAAAAATTGGGAAAACAAAAAGTGTAAAAATATACGATTTACTCCTTGAGAAAGGACTTGTAATTGGTTAATAAATGATAATAATGACAAATAATCCATATAAATTCTAGTAAACACCGTTACAGTTGAAGCCACTGCAATTTATAATTTTGAAAATATTTATTATAAAATTATGAAATTTATAATCAAAAAAGAAAGCCCAAGTTATGAAGATAGCAAAAGCTGAAAAGGCAAAAGCAGCATACTGAAGCCAATGTGTTCCAGTTCCATCAACTCCATTTTTATCAAAATCTGTATTACTCAATTTTCCGAATTTTTTTTAATTTTAAAAAAATTTTTCTAATAATGTTGAATTAGTTTTATCACTGAATTTTTTATTACAAAGCAACATTTTTCATTTATTAATTATTACTGATGGGTACTCCATGAATCTTTATAAAGCCAGCTCAAGAAAACAAGAGTTATAACATTACCAAAAGCATAAGTAAAACCCCACAATGGATTATAAATGTTGGCAATTATGGTAGACATTATAAAAATTATTAAACCGGAAACAATTAAATCTTTAACAGGTAAATGTTTAGTTTCAATAGAATTAATCATTTAAATTTAAAAAAAATTTTAATCTCTTAAATATAGGATAATTAAAAGGATTTTTATTTCATCTATTGAATGAAACTGATTAATTTTTAGAAGGTGACGAAAGTGCATAATTTTCTAGATATAAAATTCAGTCATGAAGAAGATTTTCTGAAACAAATGATCTTATATCTCCACTGTATTTATTTTTTTGTTTAGTTCTACGTATTTTGTTCTGACAATTTACTCATTATCTGTCGGCGATTTGTCGGCAATCAATTTCCAATGTTGGGCGGTTTTAATTTGAGGTTACAAAACGCCACACCAAAATAGATTCCAAGATATTGGTATCCAAATTACCATTTTTAGAAATCACTTTTCCTATACCTGTTTGAAGACTGAAGTCCTTATTTAGGTTGTACTCTAACCCAACAGTCGGTTTGTACAACAAGGCGCTACCGCTATCAACGCCGCCTCCCCCTCCTGCGCCTATGAGCATTTCGCCATAGAGTTGCCAGTTCTTCCAACTAGGTCCCAAAACGCCAACCCCCCAATGCCCCTCTGAATAACCACCGGCTCCTCCTCCATACGCGCTTAATCCTTGTCCTGTAAGGTACCACCAATCTCCTCCCATCCAGTCAATTTTTCCTCCCATTAGTTGCATATCGCGTGCAGATCCTCCCTTACGTTGGGCATCAAAATACCATTGGTGCGCCGGGCGAAAGCGCCATTTGGTAGTTTGTATAAGGTCTGTTTCCGTTAAGAGAGCTCCTTTTTGATCCTGAGCAAAGGTTTCTATTACATATGCCAAATTGATACCGAGATATGGGGTTTCAAAATTGCCATCGGGGGCGGTAAGATAGCCGCCGTCCATAATTAGGCTGAGTTGAGGAGAAAGTCGGTATTCCAATCCTAGATTTGCTCGGGCAACAAATCCTCCGCCGGTTTCGACCGCACCGCCTCCGGCTCCGCCGATCGTTATGGCGGGGAGTAAGGCCCAACGATCGTCTTTGGTTAGAGGGAGGCGATAGCCTATCCCTGCTAAAAGTTCGGCGTACCCGCCTACTCCACCTGATACGGCACCAGAAGTTTCAAAGGTTGTAAACCAGTTTTCATCAAGAAAGTAGGAGTACTCTACGCCGACTAACCCCAATGAATCTTCAAGCGCTCCACCGGATGTGTTTTTGCTGCTGGTGGCCGGAGAATATGCGCGAACGCGAGCAGCTAGGTGCGACCGATGGCGGCTCACTTTGCTCCAATCGGCTCCGAAGTAATCTCCCACAGTCAGCCTCTCATCTTCCCAATTGAGTGTCGGCGAACTGAAGGGAATATCCAGTGAGAGAGCGATTGCATCGCTGGAAATATCTCCGTTGGGAAAGTCTACGTAGGTATAATTAAGGCCCAGCACGCTCCCTTTGAAATCATACTTTAGACCGATATGAGGGCGGATCATTAATCCTCCGCCTTGCGCCGCAGCACCCCCGCCCCCAGCGCCCACATAGCCTCCGGTATCGAAAATCCAGTTATCGGTTAATTGATGTTCAACTCCCAAGGTATAGCCACCAGTAAAAAAACCTCCACGGCGTCCGCTCGCGGCACCATATAGAGTGATACCTCCGTAAAGCCAAGAGTTTAGTCGATCGTAAGCCCCTATACTGTATAAGCCCATTTGTTCGCCCGTATCTGGCATATCTATTTCCTCAAAGGAAAACCGCAAGGTCCGATTGCGCCATGTTGTATAGTCTTTTTGAGTTTTGTAAAGATCCTTCTTTGATTTATTTTTTAAATTTTTGTTTTCAAAATAACTTTCATCGTCCTTATAAGATTTCCAAATAATCTTTTTTAAAGGTTTCCCCTTACTTTCTTGAACCTTTTCCCACTTAATTGAATTAAATTCAGAAGAATCTTTTATAACTTTTTCTGCAAATACACTCAGAAAGTTTAAAATTTGAGCAATTATGAAAAAATAAAATGCAAATTTCATTTCATAAATATTTTTGTGTTTTATTAATTATCTTCACTTAATGATACTCCTAATTAATAGATATATCGCATAATTTAGTAGTTCATTGACCAACTAAGAACAACTACGCAATTCTCGACTATTTGTCGGTAATAGTAATAGACATCATTTACCAAATAAAAAAATACAGGCATTGAAATGATTGCAGGCGCAGCAATTAATTTTTGAAAAAGTTTTATAAACCTCAACACGTTAAAAATGGATTAATATTCAAATTTATTTCAACGGCTTTAGGTTAAAAATTGAATAAGAATAAGAAGAAATAGAGAATTTTAAAGATAGCTTAAACTTCTCTTGATTTAAGAAATAAATCTTATGTGTAGAAATTTTTATGTATGTAAGTTAAAAATTAATATATATTTAATTTAAATATTTTCAAAAACAAACGAAAAAAACTCTAATCAAGATTTAGTTTAAGAAAAGGTCATCTGATTCTGGGAAACAAAACAAAAACATTATTTTTTACATTCTGCATTTCCAACACCTGCTCCTAAAACTGCACCTAAAGGGATACTCCAACCATAAGCATCACTTTTTGATAGAGATGCTGCAATTCCACCTCCAATCAATCCGCCTAAAGTTGTATTCCCTGTACATTTTAGAGCAGGTTTATATTTCACATATGAAGTTTGGGGCTCAATCTTATGATGATAATGATTGAATACTTTGCGATGAGTATTGCATGGGATAGAAACTTTCTCGTTAAAAGATTTAACATAACCCGGCGACATTGAATTCCCTGGGATATATTCTTCCCTATATTCATAACGGAAACACTTATTTTCGTACGCATATCCTTTTTGTGAATCATACGCTTCACGATTACTGCGATCTCCAATACTCTCATAAGCATTTACTGGAAAAGGAGCAGCAAATATAAGAGTTGCGATAAGAATTTTCATTTTTAAAATTGAGTTATTTTCAGCAATTCACTCACACATATAAAGAATAAATTATCTTTTTCAAATTTAATGTTGAAATATTTTAGTTTCCCAACTGTCACATATGACAGTTAAGTGATTTTTCAATTTCTACAATAAAAAAGAGGGTTATTATTTCTCAAATCATATTACTCATTTTAAAATTTAATTGTTGATCCTCTATCCGTATATTGGAGTACCTCAAACCGAACATCTTTATTAATCGCATGACTCGTCTATTTAGTTAGAACATATTTGTAGTTGTCATAAGAAAATGTCTACCACACCAACAAAAAAGGAAGCTTATGACTCTGAGTTTCAAAAAAGATCAGAAGAAGAACTTCTAGAGGAAGAAATCAGAAATCAGCAAACTATAGATATTTTTATTGAATCTGATAAAAACTGGTGTTGATTAAAAATTATTTTAAAGGAGCTATCAATGAACTTAAAAACCTCACCATTCTCAATTTTAAATAAAGAGAGAAGAGAACTGGATTACATCAAAGGAGTTTATAAGAGAAGAGTTCAAGCTGAAATCGATTCTTATAAAGATTCTGAGGATGAAAGTAAGAGAGATACAATACAAACCCAAGATGTATTGATGATCGACAGGATTTCGATCTGATTATTTATTTACTTATTGATGCTGATTAATTCACTAATCACATAAAAAAATTTAGAAAAGGAAAAGTTTTATGAGCGGAGATTTCGAGACACATGAAATGAATCAACGAAAAATTTCGTATTTAAAAGAAAGATCAGAAAATAATACAGAATGGTTAGATGAATTAATTAATAAAATTGAAGATATGAAGAACAAAATAACCAAATCTGCTTAATCTCCGAATATTGAATTTACCTTTATGTATTGACAACTGAGTACAAATACTCTATAAATAAAGTGTAGCTAAAGCTACCAAATCGTCCGATCTACCACTAGATAGACCGCAGTACGACTCAAGCCAAAGGACGGGGACTTGAGCAAGTTCAGGAGCTGCATCATGGTAAACATGTATTTTAATGGCAAGTCATTTGTATATTGCAAGAGCCAAGAAGAGAAGACAATAAAGCTTACTTATAGAGGATCTAGGTATTCGAGATAAAAGATCTCATATCTATATAGATATTTAATAAACAATTATTTTAGGATTTACTATGAAATTTACTAATTCTCCTTTTGCCATACTCGACAAGAATATGAACGCATTAGATTATCAAAAAAAGAACCTTATATATGAAGATTATTGGAGAAGAGAAGGCGTCTATCAGAGACTTCATAAAGAATCTGAATAAGTAGTCTAAATATTTTAGTGATTCTTTCTTGATTCATATACCAATATTCTTGCTATTAATTAAGTAGATACTTTTTTATTTAATGCCATTAGATATTTTTCTAATGAATATGTGTGTTGTAGTTTTAGGTTTACTTGTCAGAAGAGAAATCAAACTTAGGAAAGCCAGATAGATTATGAAGACACAAATTTTTAAAGAGAAGTACATTCCAAATGTCCATGCTATTTCTTTATTACTAATGCTTCTTCTATGTTTGTGGTTGCCACTAGGACTAAGATTCTTTTTGATCCTTTAGTCATGCAAATTAGAGATGAAATTTAATTCTCAAACTTTAAGCTTGCTGTTAAACATAGCTGTCTGTATTTTGGTATTCATTATTTAACTTTTAATTTCTTTTTAAAAATATTGTTCATAATTAGTTAACTAATCAATAAAAGCTTAATGCAAACATACATAGTTCAATGGCAGTTCCCATCAATGGAAGCTTCAATGAAAGCAACCAAAACATTTACTGATTATGTAAAAGAGGGATCTCCATATGACAGTTTCGAAGGATTCAAAGTTTTAAATAGAGTTTTAAATCCTCAGGGAGCAAATGGTTGGGCAATAGTTCAAGCATCTGACCATTCAAAAATTTGGCAGTGGTGTCAGCCTTGGAGTGCTGGCTTTGGAAATGAAATAGAAGTCACACCTGTTCTTACTGATGAAGAGTTCGTTGCAGTTACAGATCAGATAGAAACAGCGACTTAATAACTAGACATAAAAAAAGACCCTTGCGAGTCTAGGTGATGGGGATCTCTATCATGGCAAATAAAATTGAAACAAACAACCCCACCTAAAGTAAGAAATATTACAGTCAAACACCATATGTAGTGCTATTATTTTAGAAAGGCTGGGTGATGGGGATGATCTGGCTTTTAGAAAGGGCGTACTTAACGCTCTTTTTTTATGGATATAACTTATTAATAGCTTCTTTTTGTTCTTGTTTTTTTATTTCTTCGGCATCATAAACGGGACAAATATTCTGATTAAGAGATAAGAAAAAAGCACTCTTTTTAAAACGTTTAAATAATGGTGTAAGTAGTAAGCGTTTCATTTATTTATTTAACAATAATTGCCCCACCCATTCCAAAAGATGCATGTGGAGAACAAACATAATAGTATTTACCTGCTGATACGCCCTTCGTATTCCATGATAGTTTTCCATTTTGCGTTCCAGGAGTCCCAGAAATCGTCCCTGTAGTTACCTGATCACCACCTCCACGAGAAAATTCAGTCTTTATATAGAACGGATGACGAGATGCATCAACATCAAAAATAATTGTGTCTCCTTCATTAACAGTAACTGTAGGATCATCCCCACTTATAGATCCATTCCTATCAGTTCCACTAAGAATATAGTTACGATAACCATCTGCCGATACGTCTATTTTAAATACTTCTGAATCTGCAATAGCTGGGCCTGAGAAACCAAAAAGTAAAGGGAAGATTAAAAGAAATCGCATAAATTTGAATCATTTGTATTTGAATATTAAGAAAAAAAAGAAGCTGTTAAGAATGCCGGGGTAACACTTCAATATACAACTAATGAGTTAAAGGATGATAGGGAAGTTGTTCTTGAAGCTGTTAAGAATTTTTTTGGGAGCACTATCTTTTGCTTCAAAACACTTACGATCAGTTCGAGAAATTATCCTTACAGCCGTAAAATTAAATGGTCATGATCAAAACACAAACCTCAAAAGTTACGCTAGATTCCAAACTAAGGATTTAGAGAAAGCATCTGACTTGGCGGAAATAGCATGAGCTCCTATCTAGAAGAAAGAATTGAATGGTATGACGAGGAATATAGGGCTGGACGTGCATTGATCACTGATACTCAGTTTGACCAGTTAGAAAAAAATCTTTTAAGAATAGATCCTGATTGTGATTACTTTACTAATAAGAAAGCATTACCTTTGCCCTCATTACCAAAAGGTCTAATAGAAGAATTTATAGAAGGTTTATTGCCTGATACTAGATTGTTAATAGAGCCTAAGATTGATGGTTGTGCCATTGCTATTAAATATATAGATGGCAAATTTGATTCAGCGATAAGTAGGAAAGGGTTAGATGTCACAACAAAAATTGAACAAGTCAAAGACGTACCAAAAGAGATCAACATTAGATCAAGTTTTGTGGTTCGTGGAGAATTATTTGCCGAACAAGAAGCACCGAGTTACTCGCAAAGAATTGCGTCTGGATACCTTAGAAGCGGTGACTATCAGCCAAATCCAGAAATTAGCTTCTGTGCGTTCCAAATCATTAACACCAAAACCAACGAATATGAAAGTCTCGTTTACCTTCGAAAAATGGGCTTTACCATACCTAAAACTGTTGAAGCAAATCGGACTAGCCAAGTAGAGCTATATAGACAGGCTTGGAAGTCTGGCAAATTGTTTGCTGAGTATCCAACTGATGGAATAGTAGTTAAATTAAATTCTAGAAAATTACAATTAATTAGAGAAAAATCTTATGGCACATATCCTTATTGGCAGATGGCTATTAAGTATTAATGGAATTACTTCATCAAATCTTTCCTCCGTGGCATATTGCTTTTGATATGTTTTACTTGGTTTAGGAACATATGCATATTTAAGAATCAAACAAACCAAAGAAAATAAATGAAAGAAGTCATAATTAAAGATTCTCAAGGAGTTCCAATATACGTAGCGAGTAGTAAAGAAATAGGAGGTGTAACTGTTTTTGTAATGTTCTTCTTTTTAATTGTTACTGTACTAATTCAAAATAATAGGCCTTCTATTAGAAAAGCTAAAGCAGAAGAAGTAAAAAATAGACTCAAAAGAATAGAAAAAGAAGAGAAAGAGTATAGACAGAATTTAATGGCTGATCCTTATATAAATATTGAATATGATAAATATTTCGGGATACATCAAAATAGACTGAGAGAACATAGAGCTTCGGCATATCAAGGAAGAATATATTATTTAGGTAAAAAAGGAGGTCTCTATTATCGATCTTCTACAGGAACAAGAATTTATCTTTAGTTAGTAAACAATTGACCACCTTTGTTGGTGGAATTATTTACTTTACTAGATAACCCTATTTAGCCTTTTTAGTTTTTAAGATATATGCAATCCAAATTTCTAATAAAATGATTGAAAAAAAAGAAGACAATATTCGAAGCGAAAGCTTTTACCCAGATAGTAATTTTTATCTTGACCAAGACAATACTCCTAAAGAGACTTCACTATCAGAAGATCAAACATCCAATACATCTAAATTTGAATGGCCAAATACCTATTGGTTTATTGCAGAAAGAACCAACGGAAGGTTGGCAATGATTGGATTTATGGCTGTGATTATTAACTACACCTTATTTGGTTGGATAGCATATCCAATTCTTTAAATGAATATAGAAATTTTTAAGGAACTTATACTTGTAGCCTCTATGTTTTTTATACTGCTTAGATTTAGTTGAAGCTCTATATATAAGGAGTATTTAATGAGGTTTAACTCGCAGGAATGGAGTTTAATTTTTAGTATTGAATTATAGTGATAACTTTTTTTATTTTGGATAAGGAAGAAAGAAGGAAAAAATATAAATCAATGTCTAGCCAAGAGAGACAAGAGCTTATCCTAAAGAAGATGAAAGCTAAAGGAATAGAAGTTAGAAGAGGAGTTCCAAATAAAAAATATTATAGTGAGGAAGTATATGAATTAATCCATATTGCTAATTGCTTTCCTGATCTAAGAGAAAAAGATAGTTAATGGAAGAGTTTACTTTGATAAATAAGGATAGAAGTAGGGTTAAAGTTTTTAAACCTTTTGAAGATGTGAGTAAACCTAGTCCAACGATTAACGCAATGGAGATTGCTTATGGATGTGTTTATAAAAGAAATAGTAAGCCAGTTATGAAAGGAAGTAGGGTGGAAAGTATTGAGGATGCAAGGAAAGAATATAAGAAATTATTAGAAGAAGGATGGAAAAAGACTTCTATTTTTAAGAGTTATCTTTAGTGGTTCAGGAGGTGCAAACGTAGCACCAATAGGCTTGATTGACAGTCGATTTAAAATTTAAGGAAGATCGCTTTTAAAAATGAAGAAATTTTTAATTATTTTGTCTATTTTTTCCTGTGGATAAATGTTTAATGACATTTTTAGAGAATTAGGATTTACATTATCTGAAAAAGTATACGCTTATGGTTCTCTTGATGAAGTTGATGTTGAGGATATTATTGAAGGATGCAAAGTTAAATATGGTTATATAGATGGATACGTTTGAGGTGAGATTTCGAATGGATACGTTGAATATGGAGATGTAACTGGAACTGTCGATGGGACTGGTTCAAATCAAAAAATACGTTTCATTATTTAGAGGTCATCTTGAAGGTTAAATATGCAAAACCAATTAGTAATAACAAACAAGCAACCGCATAAGTAATTGCTATGGCGTACATATTCTGACTATTAATTACTTGCTAATCCCATAAAGACAAATCTGAATCTCCTGTTGATCTTTGCATCCAATGGATTTTCCAAATCCCATTAATCCTTTTAAAGATAGAAGTTACAGTTGGCAAATCATCATTAGGAGTACCCTTGTAAGAGAATTTTGCCCCAAGCGTAAAAACACACATTGCTACATCGGCAGAAAGGAATTCAAACTTATGAATTTTTGTAATTTCTGCTTTTTCCTGAACAACATCTCCAGAACTCATCATTTCCTCAAATCCCTTTGCACTTATTGGATTCCCACTAGGCCTGATGAGTAAAAAATCTGAAGTGGCATTATTTACAAAAAATGAGCCCATATTCTGAGGTGTTGCTAACTCGTACAACATCGATTCAATTGTTTCTCTATCTGTCATAAAAAAAAGGGTTTATCCCTCTAATTTTAGATCGACTGTCAATTATTAAAAATATCTTTATAAGGTCTTCCATCTTTAGAAGTTATTTTTAATTTGAAAAAAGATTTGCATAATTTCTTACAACTGGTAATTTTAGTGGACTTGGATAAGTTCAAATGCAAGATCAAAGAATTGAAAAGATAGTAGCCTTTGCAGTAAACATAACTAAGGTGCTGGTAATAATTTATCTAGGCTTCTTAGAAGTTTTTAAAATTGGAAAATCACTTAGAGAGAAGTTAGATGTTGAATTTGATATATCTCGAAAATGGGCTTCACAAGCATATTCAATTCTAAAAAAAAGACAAGCGGAAAGAAAAGTAGCGGGAGTTTAAAAACTTTTGCTATAAATTATAATTGAGCCCCTCTACGTTTGCTGAAAGACATAGATTGATTCAATATAGTTTGCGAGTCGATTTAATAACCCTTTCAGTAGTTGGAATTTCTGGAAGGGTTTCTTGTTTAATACCCAATATCGTTTTTGGGTTCTATTATAAAAATAATTAATTTAAGTACTAGGTTCGTAGGTAAATCTAAAGGCTTCGAAAGTAGTAAAGCTAAGCCCTGAGTTACATTAAAACCTTTTTCTTCCAATTAACTAGGCAGTTGATGGGATGGAGGTGCATGAAACTTTCTTTTCTTTCTCTTCGATCTCTTATAAACAACAAATACACCTAGACCTAGTAAAGGCATTAATAAACCTTCTACAAAAATTGGAAAGTTAAACATAATTTTCTTTATTGCTGTCTAATAGCTCTCTTATGTAGGTAAATACAAGCTCTTGATCGTATCCGCTTTCTCTAATTTCTTTTATAATTTCGTCTGGAATTTCCATAATCATCAACCCCCATGTGACTTTTTTAGAGGAAAATAAGCCAAGATAAGCCAGTATTAGACCTATCTAAAGCAAATTAGAGCCTATATACTCATACTTACGAAGATATAAGAAAAAAGCAAGAAAATCACCGTTAACCAGAATTGGACTCTGTAGCTTATTGTCCCTTATTTTAAATCGACTGATAATTATTAAAAATACCTCCTATAAGGTCTTCTAAAAAATTGGCATATTTAATTAATTTTGCTTATATAAGTTTAGAGCTATTTTTATTATGCAAATCTCATTTTTTGCAAAGGTAATTTTGTTTTTAAGTCTTTATTGTATTTCTGATTTATCAATTAAAAATCATAGTTTGAGAAAAGTAATGAATAAAGCTAATAGGGCTAAAAAAGTTTAAACTTCCCGATGGAATTTTTAACTAATCTTTGGAATAATCAACCAACTACATTTATGGGAATAGGTGTAGCAATATGTTTATTATTAGGAATTTATATATCTTTACTCCAAAAATATCAATAAATTAGTTAATTATTTCTTTAATTTTTTCTAGATTCCATTTATCAAATATTAATTTCATTTCTCTTTCATAGTATCTTACTTTCTTTGCGAAAGGTAGTTGTTGAATAATTATCCCAAAGGGAAATTTAAAAAAAGAAGAAACATAAACAATATAAAACTCGACGAATGAAGGTTTGGGAGGAAGAGGTAAATTTTTTAAATATGCCCAATCAATGCATGGTTTTAGTTGCTTATCACTAGCAGCAATATTTTTTATACATCTCCAGTAAGAGAATAGATAGACGCAAATGAAGAAAGGTATAGGGAGAAGTCGCAACATTAAATATCAATATTTAATAGCCATCTGCCAATAAGGATAGCAACCAACTCTATTTATCTCCAATAATCAACGACACATATTATGACCCAGATGTTGATAAGCCTATTGACTTGATTCCCAAAAAACAAAAAGGTTTTTTATAAATTTCGAAATTATCCACTAATCATCCATAATAATTTTTTTGATTTATTAGTTAAAGATGAAATTAATACTGATACTTCTTCAAGTAATTATTCTCATACTATTGCTGAAGTAGAAAAAGTAATATAAGACGTATTTATGCAGCCAAATAATCTTTTGGGAGTCACTTTATAGATAAAGTGTGTTAGTTTTTGAAACTTTTTTTGAGGATAGATATGCCATATCGTACGAACTTATTCCGTTTTTATAGGGATTGAAAAGAGAATTTTTAGATCTAAATTTTTTTCTCCTTTTAAGTTCAATCATTAATTAAATAAATTATTAATTAATAACTTAACTTTTATTGAATAAATGTCTAGGTTTTTTCAAAGTTTTGAATTAATTAAATTCAAAATAGATTTCTAAAACACAATATGAATATCTATTTACTAGATTTATATATATTTCATAATAATTGTATTGGAAGTTTTAAATAATTATCAAAGAAAAAAAATTGATGAGACTAATGATGAAGAATTTTATTCTGATCCAAAATTTGTTTACCATCTAGATTCTAACTTCAGAAAATGTCTATCAAATATTTATAGAAATGAAATAGCAGATTATTCAACTGTCCTTGATTTAATGTCTAGTTGGGATAGTTATTTACCTAGAGAGAAAAAATATAGAAAAGTTATTGGACATGGATTAAACAAACAAGAACTTGAAAAAAATAAAATATTTGATTCTTATTGGATACAAAATTTCAATTTAAATCAAGAAATTCCTCTAGATAGTGGGAGTGTTGATTATTGTTTAATGGTGGCAGCATGGCAATATTTACAATATCCAGAAAATTTAACCAGAGAAATCGCAAAGATTTTGAGTAATCAGGGTAAGATAATTATTGCTTTTTCAAATAGGGCATTTTGGCATAAGGCTCCTAATATATGGACTAAATCTACTGAAGAAGAGAGAGTAAAATATGTAAGAAAAGTATTAATCACAAACGGATTTAATGAACCCAAAATTATTAAAAAGTTTAATAAACCTGCCTTTAATTTCTTTAATTTCTTTAATAATGATCCTTTTTATTGTTTAATAGCAAATAAAGAATAAATTATTCCATTATCGCATAGGAAGAAAAGCGTATTTTATAATCCATAGCCATACTTTTGAATTTTTACTACTATTGGATAGTTAAAAAAATTTTCAATGGGATCTAAAAGAGAAAAATATCCTGAAAAATGTCCCTGGGATTTAGGACCTAATCAACATTTAGCGAAAGAAGAAAACTGGACATTAAGATTAGGAGAGTCAAACGTATGTTTTAGCAAAAACAAATTAGATGCTAATTACTTTCATGTAATAAGTAATGAAAATGAAGAGCAAATTCTTGCTTTCAGAGCTAGGCTTCTTTATCAGAAATTACTTGATAAAGGATTTAGATTAGTGGAGTGAAAAACAGACCACTAGCCCAATAAACTTAGATCCTCAAAAGTAAACTTTTGTATTTCTTCATCTTGATTTTTATTTAAGTATTTTATAGATCTTGAATTAAGGATCCAAATGTCTTGAGAACCAATATTAATAAAACTATCCTCATATTCCAACTTCAAAGAATTTGCTTTAAGAGTAATAGGATCAATTTGTTGGCTAGTATATTTTTTACTCAGGAATCCATTACCAGTATCGAAAAATTCTTGAACAAAAATTTCTATGATTATTCCATGAATTTTTCTATAAACCATATTTATACAATTATTTTTGACACTATATTTATCACCCTCACTTTTACCGGAAACTATCATTTTAATTCCACTCTTTGAATCTTCAATTAAATTAAAATAATTTTTTGAGTGGATTTCTTCAAATTCTCTTTTTACCCTATGGATAGAAACTTCGAATAATTGTGAGAATATACTTTTAACTACTTTTTCATCATCAATATTCTGAATTTCAGGTTTAAAATCTTTCCCCAAAACGAAATTACCTCTATAGATATCACTATTGACAGAGAAAATGCATTTACCTTTGTAACCACCAAATTCAGAATCCCACGTATATCTTCTTTCATAAGCATTTTTAAAAATTTCTTTACAGTTTATTTCCGTTGTAATCATTATTTGTTAGGAAGGTTTAATTGTAATTTTATAAAAAAAATCCCACTCTAAGTAAATAGAGAGGAATTTTTCAAAATTAATTAACTAATTTTGTGTAATTTTTATATTTTCTATATTATCAAAAGCCTGACCAATTTTCTTGAAGTCAAATCCCATAGCTAATTCAAATAATCCAAAAGCTCCTGCCCAAAACATCATTAATCCTGCATGAGCAGCATGAGCAGCTATGAATTTACCTGAACGGCTAACAAAACCAGAATTGCTTTATCCCAAAGAGGGAATTTCGCCTTTTAATTGAGAAGCCCATGTTTCTAAACGAGAGTCTGTCAGATCAGATTCGCTATCCTCATCAAGTGGTAACCCACAGAAGGTTTCACCTATTACACTTTTTGACTCATCAAATGTATAGGAAGATTTGTCAACATAGCCCACCATATCAGCACCAGCTTTTGTGAAATAACTATGTAATTCTTCCATTGCATCGCAATAGTTCTCTGTATAGGTAGATGAATCTCCTAAACCAAAAATAGCTACCTTCTTTCCGGATAAACTTAAATCACCAATATCTTCTAATATTGAGTCCCAAGCAGTTCCTGATCTTTCTTCATCAGCTCCGGTATTCCATGTAGGGATACCACAAATAATTCCATCAAGGCCTTCGAATTCTGAAAGATCATCAACATCGGAAACATCCTTGGGAGATTCTGCTGAAGAAATAAAATTGTGAAGGCGATCAGCTACGTCTTCTGTTTTTCCAGTTGTAGTTGCGTAATAAATTCCTACGGTCATAACATCAAATTGTTTACATTAAAATAATAAAATTAAAATACTAAAAATCAATTTTTATAAAAACTTTTTCAAGTATAGTTTTATACACAATTATGTAAGGAAAAACTTTCTCTAGTAATTTAACTTGATTTAAATCTAATTATGCTTAGTAATAAACAAAAAACTAATTTAGATAAACTTATTGAAAATTTTAATTTTTCGGGCTCAAAAAAATATAAATTAATTGTTTTATTCGGGCTGTTGGGAGATTTTGATAGTTTTGAATACGCAATAAATCTGAAGAATTTCATCCATAATAATCAAAATATTGATATTTTTGCAATAGCAATTGGTAATGAAATTGGTAAAGACAAATTTTGCAAATTTACAGGATTTCCTATTAAAAATTTAGAAGTAGTTTACGATAATAAAATTCACCAAAACCTTATGGTTTCCAAAGGAGTTGACTTAGGTTTAGGAGGATGGATCAATATGTTGATAATGTTATCAGGTGTAAACTCATTAAGAACAATTAGAGAGGTCATTAGAGGCTATACAGGTGACAGAAATTCAAAACAAATTTTTTCTGACGATGATCAAATAAACCTACTTAATTTAATTAAATTTTCTGGAGTTTTTTTCAAATATACCTTTGGAGACGGTTACTTAAGACCTTTTGAATTAGCTACTTATAGATTAAATAACATGTTAGAAATTCTTCAAAACTGGAATGACTACATCCTTGATAATAAATATCTGCCTCAAAGGGGGGCTTCCTTTCTTTTAGACGATAAAGATAACGTTATTTATGAGTATTTTTCCAATGATGTGCTCGGTTATTCTTCTAAAATGGAAGATCCACTAAATTTTTTAACTGAGAAATGTAGATAATGAATTCTGTTAATATTGAGTTTTTCGGATATTTTGCCGCCATTTTAACTACAGCTGCTTTTATCCCTCAGTTAATTAAAACTTTAAAGACAAAAAAAGCTGAAGATGTCTCTTTAATAACCTTAATAATGTTTATTTCCGGAGTAGGCTCTTGGATTATCTATGGATACGAAATTTCATCATCACCAATTCTGATAGCAAATATAATTACTTTCTTACTGAATTTATTTATTCTGATTTCAAAAATATATTATTCTAAAAATATTAGATCTTGATATTTAATCTAAAAATATTAATTTACACTTGGAATGTAAAAAAAAAGCTTAATATAAACTCAATGACAGTTAAGTCTTGAAATCTTCGAAATGCTGGGTTTGGTTTAAAGGAAGTCTTGAGGAAGGTGGACATTGGAAAGAAGGTTTTAGTTGCACTTTTGATGAAAAGCCTGGAATATTAATAGAAAGCCCTTCTTATGTAACCTGTAGGGTCCCTAATTGGCGTGTCCTGACTAAGGAACCTGAAGATTTAACAAAAACCCCCTTAATTCCAGATAATGCAATTTGGAAAATAATTTAGATTCAAAAATATAAATATGGACATTACATAACTCTCAAAAAAGGTAAGATTAATTTATTAATAATAAATTAATACTATTAGAGATCTTTTTATAAATATTATTCCTTTTTTGATTTTTGGTTTTTTTATTGGAAAAAAGAAACCAAAACTTTCAGAAACTATTGCTTTACCACTTATAAAATATGGTATTCCTCTAAGCGTAATGGGCCTTTTATTAAAAGAAGGAATTGATCTAGATTTAATTAAAACTGCTTTAATTGCTTTTTTCTCAATTGGATTTTTAATATTTGTAATAAATTATTTTTCAATTTTCAAAACAATTCTTCCTAATTACTCTTTACAATTAGCAGGCTTAATAGGTAACACTTCATTTCTTGGAATCCCAATTGCATTAACCCTTCTTCCAACAAGTACTATTAATTTTACAATAGGCTTTGATTTAGGAACAACTCTATTTGCTTGGGTATTTGGGCCCTTCTTTCTACAAAATAAGACGAACTCCTGTAAGAAACTAAATTTTAAAGAATTTTTAAAAGCAATTCTAAATAGCCCTGCCTCAAGAGGAATAATAGGTGTTTTGATTGCATATCTTTTTGGTTTGGAAAATGTTTTAGGAGATTATCTATGGATCCCAGCAAGAATAGTAATAATTCTTGCAATAGTTATTGTAGGTACAAGACTAGGAATAATCACAAATAGCAAAACCAAATTTTTCAATTTGAATAAAGGGATTAAATGTTCAATAATTTTGAAATTATTTATTTTGCCCTTGATTATATTTATGATTAGCAAGACCCTAGGCTTTAACTTAAATGAGACTTCAGCGGTGGTTCTACAGGCGGGAACTCCATCAGCTGTATCAACAATCTTGATGGCTGAGGCTTATAAAACTAATCAAAAAATTGCATCTACAATTCTTTTTACGACAACATTAATTTCAATTATTACAATTCCTATTTTGGCGATTTTGATAAATATTTCTTAATAAATCAAAAATAATCCCCCTTAATAAGCAGATATATTTATTGCCATAAACATATTTACTGATTATTGTAAATAATATATCCGGAAAATTACATAATGTCTTAAGATTTACAGTATGAAGTCTGTCAATCCCAAAAATGAATATATTCCTTTAGATCTTAAAATTTCTGTAAGAAGAGATACCTTACGCCTCATTTCAGAAATGGCTTCCGATATGGGTATAAGTATCAATGAATTCTTCAGTTTTTTGGCAGAGGATTCTGTAATAGATCTAGAATTAATAGAAAATTTAAATAATGTAGAAATTCCGAATAAATGTAGTTTGGATGACCTTAAGAATGAAATGCTAAAAAGAAAGCTTTCTTAAAATTTTTCAACTTGATTATTTCTCCAATTAGCCTCAAAACCATTATTTAACAAATCTATTGCTTTAGCATTCAAATCACTTTTTCTGATCCTCCATAGACTATAAATTCCATAAGATCCTAACTTTTGATGGTCAATATTTGACCAATGCTCTTTTTTTGATGAATATTTATCTATAACAACGAGAAAGGATTTATTATCGTAGTTAGGTTTATCTTGAAAATTAATCCTTCTATCAAATTTAAATCTCTCGAACAAATTAAGTACTCCCTCTGCAGCACTAGATTCATAAAATACAATCTGTTTAGTATAAAAATGCAATGTGGGTTTTCTAATTCCTATCATTGCAAGAGTTTCATTTCCCTGCCGAGAATTTAAAATTTGTTTTGAGATATTGCGCAGGGGTAATTGTCTTGATATGTCTCCTAATTTCCTAATTGGTGGCATCAAAAAGACTTGTCCAAGCAATAAAAATATTTGAAGATAAATAAGAGTGTTTTGTGATCTAAAGACAAACAAAGCAATTCCAACAAAAGTAAAAGAAAAGAAAAACAATCTTGCTTTAAAAATTATTCCAGTACTCAATAAATTCGAAGCAAGATTTGGCATCTCAGGATCATTTATTGTGTCCAACCAAATATTTGATAAAAAGAACGCTATTGATAATCCAAGCATGATAAGAAGATTAATAATCCACAAGTATGAAAATTTATTTTTTGAATTTTGAAGCTTCATGTAACTATTACTGATCAGAATTGCTGCAGCTGGAACTGCAGGAAGCCAGTAGCTAGGGAGTTTTGTTGCAGAAATACTAAAAAATACAAAAACGGAGCATAGCCAACATAAACAATAAATAAATAAACTTTCCGAGGGGGCACAACCTTTTTTTAAACTAATTTTTAAGTCTTTAAAGGCCTCAAATATTCCATGAAATAAAAAAGGAGTAAATGGTAAAGATCCTATTACCATTACGTATAAAAAGAACCAAATTGGTTCTGAATGATTATTAACTACTGATGTATATCTCTGAAAATTGTGATAACCAAAAAAACTATCCCAAAAGGGTTTACCAACCTTTATAAGCTCTAAAACGTACCAAGGTAAGCTTATTAAAACTGTAACTAAAACACCTTTTTTAGGTTTTATTTTTTCAAGCAGATACTTCCAATCCTTTTGAATGAACAAAAAAGAAGTAATAGTTAAAGATGCAAGAACAAAAGCTACTGGTCCTTTGCTTAAAATTGCAAGCCCTAGAAAAAACCATGGAGAGATACAATTTTCCTTTTTATTACTTGCCATTCTTCTCCAAAACAAAAGAAGGCTTATCCCTAAAGTCCCACACAAGAGGGCATCGCTTACAGCAGTTCTGCTCCAAACAATTATTAATGGAGACAAGGCAAAACCCAAAGATGCAACTATTGAAATAGCTAATTTACTCTCACATTTTTGAGGCCAACAATAAATTGTATCTCCAATCATTAGCATCAAAAATAATGAAGCCAATGCTGAAGGAAGTCTTGCTGAAATTGTTCCAAAGCTATCCCATACTTCGTTCTTGGGCAGGGAATAGAACAAGCCCATCAGCCAATAAATGAGGGGTGGTTTATCAAATCGGAAAATTCCATTTACTTTTGGGGTTAACCAATCGCCAGATTCACTCATTGCTCTCCCCGCCGCTGCAAATAGAGGAGGAGTTTCATCTACTAATCCGGTAGCTCCCAAACCTATAATAAAAATTATTATTCCAAAGATCAAAACTACTAAAAAAGTCAATAACCTATCTTTAGACTTAAAAAGAATCATTTAATATAATTTTGTTTTGATATTCTTTAATAACTTTATTAAGCCAATTCACAACTTTATCAGCAAATATATTTGAAGAAGCATTACTATTTACCCATTCTCTACAATTTTTTCGGTCAATCTTATTAATGATCTTTAAGTAATTAATTAAACTTTGCTTATCATCAGGATTTGCGAGGTAACCAGTTTTACCATGCTCGATAATTTCACTTGGTCCTCCCCTTTTATATGCCACAACAGGCACTCCACACGCCAATGCTTCAACTACTACATTTCCATAAGCTTCGTTCCATTTAGGAGTATTAAGTAAAGCTCTACAAGTTCCAAGTTCTTTCTGTAATTTATCTGTTTCTATAAAACCCTTCCATTCTAAAATCCCTGGAGAGAATAATTTTTCTATTTTTAATGCATACGATTCATCTTGAACAATTCCCCAAACAAGAAGTTTTTCGCCAAGAGAGTTAGCCACATATGCCGCATCCTCTAAACCTTTTTCAGGTGCTACTCTTCCTACCCAACCTAGAGGGCCATTTTTACAATCTTGAAATGTATAATTTGCTAAATTAAATCCATTCCCAATAATAATTGGATTTTCAATAAAAGGATAATCAGATGCTTGTATTTTTGAGTGAAAAGCAAAGTTATTGGGAAATTTGGAATAAACTTTTGAAATTAAATTACTTATCACAAAACTTTCTGAACCCATACTAATAATATGAGCTATTGGAATATTTATATTTAGGGTCATCCAAATCGGTAGCCAATCGTAAGATAAATTTAAAATAATATCTGCTTTCTTTCCAATATCTATTGCCTTTTCAATCATTTCAGACAAAAGTGAATTATCAGGAATACTTACCGAAGAATAAAAATCTTGATGTTGCCAACTTTTTTGCTCTTCTCCATCTACAAGATGTATTTTTGCTTTTTTACTCGCTTCAAACAATCTAGAATTGTTTGGGGCGACGACATCTACTGTATGACCTTTTGCAATCAACCCAGTAACTAAAGAATTCAGGGTAAGTTCTACTCCTCCACCTTTACCACTTCCTAGGAAACCAATAGGAGTACTAATTAAAACTATACGCATTCTTAAAAACTATTTTCCTATGCACTTACTAAATATTAGTCTTAGTATTTGAAAGTTCCCACAAAGACTTTCTCTGGCTAACAAAGAAAACTGACATGAGGACAAAAACCACTCCAATCCATTGAATAATTGTTAATCTTTCATTTAAGTAAATACCACCACTAAGTAGTGCAAATATCGGAGTTAAAAATGCAAGAGTGCTGAATCCTGTTATTTCTTTATTATTTGCAAAATAGAAAAATAATCCATATGATAAAGCTCCTCCAAATATACTTGCAAATGACATAAGTCCCCAATCAAATATTGACCAATTTGGTATCAATTGAAAATTTGTTTGCAAGCAATGTTTAAGAATGAGAGGAGCACTTCCAAAAACCATATGCCATCCAGTAACTGCGACTGGATCACTTTTAGTACATGTTAATCTAATCAAAATTGTTCCTAGTGCCATTGCTAGAGAAGCTCCAAGCATCCATAATTCTCCGACATTAAATGAGATATCACTAATACTCATATCAGACATTAACCACCAACTCTCCAAAAGTTCTTTTGGAACCCCTAAAAAAATTATTCCACCTAAGCCAAAAATTAAACCTAGCCATCCAATTGGATTAATTAAATTACCAAATATTGCTCTTGCCAAGAGTGCTACAAGCAAGGGTTGAGAATCAATCAAAACAGAACCTAGACCTGCACCTGTCTTTGAGATCCCATATGTTAAAAATAATTGAAAAAAAGTTGCGTCTACGATTGTAAAAACTAAGAACCATTTCAAATCGCACTTATAAATTTTTAAATCTCTTTTTAATAAATATGTTGTAATAAGAACAAGAATACCGGCTGGCAGAAGCCTTAATGAAGCAACAAAATCAGGTCCAGCACTTGATACTAAAGGAGTCATGGCTGCCATTGAAGTCCCCCAGAGAGCAAAAGGGAGTATCATTAAAAACCAATTTAGGATTGAATTCATTATGTCTGCTGATAGTCTTTTTAAAGTAGATTTATAATTTGTACTTTAAAAGAATGATTTGGCCTTTTAGACGTAAGTCAAAAAAAAGAATGGCTCGAATAGTAATTGATGAGCCAATCACAAGTTCAACAAGAGTTTCTGTTCTTAAAGCCTTAAAACAAATTGAGGATAGAGAATTTCCAGCATTAATACTTAGAATCGATTCTCCTGGAGGTACGGTCGGCGATAGCCAAGAAATATACTCTGCTATTAAAAGACTTAAGGAGAAAGGCTGTAAAGTGATCGCAAGTTTCGGAAACATTTCTGCTTCTGGCGGGGTGTATATAGGTGTAGCATCTGACAAAATTGTAGCTAACCCAGGAACAATTACGGGTTCTATTGGTGTAATAATAAGAGGAAATAACTTATCTGAACTTTTGAATAAAATTGGTATTAAATTCGAAACAGTAAAAAGTGGAATTTATAAAGACATACTTTCCCCAGATAAGCCCCTAAGTGAAGAGGGAAGGAAACTTTTACAAGGATTAATAGATGAAAGCTACAAGCAATTTACTGAGGCTGTTGCAGAGGGCAGGAATTTACTCGTAGAAGATGTAAAAAAGTTTGCTGATGGAAGAATTTTCACTGGAACACAAGCTAAAGCTTTAGGATTAGTTGATAAAATTGGTGATGAATTTGTTGCAAGAGAGCTTGCAGCAGAAATGGTAAAAATTGATCCAAAAATACAACCTGTAACTTTTGGTAAGAAAAAAAAGAAGATCCTTGGGCTTATTCCTGGGAGTAAAATCATAGAAAAAATTATTCAAAATATATTTTTTGAAGTAAATTCATCTAACAAAATTCTTTGGTTATATAAACCTTAAATTTAAACATGAGTAAGGATTATCTCAATAGTAAAAATCTTACTGCTATTAGAGGGGCAACCACTTCTAGTGGAAATACTTTTAAAGAGATTGAGAATTCAGTAGTTGAGCTTATTGATCAATTAATTGTTAGAAATAGTTTAGATCCAAAAATGATTCTATCGATAACTTTTACTGTGACAAGAGACTTGGACGCATGCTTCCCTGCTTCTATTGCAAGAAAATATTTTGGACTTGACTCAGTTTCATTTTTAGATTGCCAACAAATGTATGTTCCTAATGATGTTGATTTTTGTATTAGATTAATGGCGTTAGTTATTTCCCCAACTAGCTCCTCAATAAAACATCCTTACTTGAGGGGTGCCTCGAATTTAAGGACCGATAGATGTTAATCTTGTATAAAAGTTTTTTTGTAAATTTAACAGTAAAAAGAACCCTTATCATTAAACCCAAAAGACAATGAATATTAAACACAAGAATTTTTTTAGTAAATCTAAAATTCTTAAATTCTTATTACTTTCCCCATTCTTAATCTCAATCCCATTTTTTAACAATAGTGAAGTCAATGCTGGAATTGAGTTCCAATGGGATCAAGATTCAGGATATAGAAGATTAAAATGGTTCCAAAAAGATAATAAACGAAGATCTAGAAATACAATTTTTTTCTTTTTAAGACCCTCTGATAGAAAATTAGGTCTATTAAAAATTACTATGAAAATACCTGAAACTTTTAAATCAACTCTTAAAAAAGAAAAAATTTCTCTTTGTCAAGTAAAAATAGGGGACTTTAATGGTAGGACAAAATGTATTTCTGATGTGCCTGCAGATATTGAACTGAACGAAAACAATACTTCACTAGATATTTATCCTTATAACCCAATCCCTGCTAATAAAGAAAGCTATGCAGTCGTTTTAAAAGTATTTAACCCTAAAAGATCAGGTTTATATCAATTTCATTCCTTTGGGCAGTATATCGGAGATAATCCCGTTTCAAGTTATTTAGGAAGCTCTACTTTAGTGATCGATTAAATGATAAATTGTTAGAGAGTACATAAAACAATGACTAAAAGAACATTTGGTGGAACATCAAGAAAAAGGAAACGTGTATCTGGTTTTAGAGTAAGAATGCGTTCTCATACGGGAAGGAGAGTTATTAAAAGCAGAAGAAAAAGAGGTAGAGAAAGAATAGCTGTTTAAAAAAATAAGAATGATGGCATTGCCTAAAGCTATGCGATTAAAAGGTCATAGGACTTTTGATTATATTCATAAAAACTCTGTAAAATATTACGGAAAATTGATGACTTTCAAAATAGCAAGAGCAAATCCGAAAATTCTAATCTCCCATAATAATATTAATAGTTTAAATAATTTTAAAATTGCGATAACTATTAGTAAAAAGGTATCAAAAAAAGCAGTTGAAAGAAATAAACTAAGGCGAACATTGCAGGATTGTCTATTAAAAAATTTCAGCCAAGAGAATAACCACAAACCTTATTGGTTACTTGTTAACCTTAAAGCTAGTGATTTCTACAATGATAAATTTAAACTATTGGAGGAATTTCAACACCTAATTTTTAAGTCAGGTTTATTTAAATGATTAACATCAACGAAGAGTCCTTTTATGAGGGTGGCCCAGCTAAAAGTGATTTAATAATCAACTTATTTGCTGGTTTAACTCTTCTCGGTCTTCCATTTACTTTCGCTGCAATAGTAAGGGCCTTATGGTTAAGATACAAAATTACTAATAAAAGAATCACAATTAATGGAGGCTGGTTTGGCAAAAATAAAACTCAAGTATCCTTAAATAATATTGAAGAGATAAGATCCATCCCTAGAGGTTTCGGATCTTATGGAGACATGGTTTTAATACTTAACGATAGTTCGAAGGTTGAGATGAAATCTTTACCTCAATTTAGAGAAAAACAAAAATTTATAGAGGATAATATGGTTAAAAGATCACAAACATTAAATCTTAATGAGGTTGAGGGATTTGCTACTAAATCTTGATTAAATTAATTACAAAAGTATTATTATCCTGTAAAATAAAGTGTCAAATAAAATTAATTTTCTTTTAATATCGTGATCGGGTTCATTTCAGAAAAATTATTAATCCCGATTCTGGATTTTTTCTACGGATTAGTCCCTAGTTATGGTTTAGCAATTGTTGCACTAACTGTGGTGATTAGAATCGCACTCTTCCCCCTTAGCGCAGGATCTATAAGAAGCGCTAGAAGGATGAAAATAGCTCAACCTGTAATGCAAAAAAGGCAAGCAGAGATAAAATCTAAATTTTCAAGTGATCCAAAGAAACAGCAAGAAGAATTAGGAAAATTAATGAATGAATTTGGTAGTCCTCTCGCTGGATGCCTCCCTCTAATAGTTCAGATGCCTGTTTTATTTGCTTTATTTGCAACTTTAAGAGGTTCACCATTCGCAGATGTTCCTTATAACATCAATTTAAAAGTTCTGCCTCAAGATCAAATTGCTGCTATTGATCCAAAGCCCTATAAGTCTCCAAGACATTCAATTTTTGTAACAGAAAAGTCCCACTTCCCTGTAGTAGCAACCTTACCTAACGGTACAAAATTAGGATCCGAAGAATCAGTTAAAATAAACTTACAAACTACTAACGGTAACAACTATACGGAAGTACTTTCAAAATATGATAACGGTTCAAGATTTCTTCCAACTTGGACAGTATCAAAAGGCTCAGAAAATATTAAAGTGTCACAAGACGGTTTAGTTACAGCAATAAAGCCAGGAGATGCAACAATTGAAGCTAAAATACCCGGATTAGCTGCAAAAAGTGGATTTTTATTTATTAAAGCACTTGGACAGGTTGGATTTTACGTAGATGGTTCAATTAACTGGGATATCGCAACATTAGTTGGAGCTTTTGGATTAACCTTACTTCTCTCACAAGTTTTATCTAGTCAAGGGATGCCTTCAAACGCTCAACAATCTACAGCTAATAAAATCACTCCAGTAATGATCACTGGTATGTTCTTATTTTTTCCTTTACCAGCTGGGGTATTACTATATATGGTTGTAGCTAACATATTCCAAGCATTTCAGACTTTCCTTCTGAACAAAGAAGCTCTTCCAGCAAACTTACAAAAAATTCTTGATGATCAATTAACAGGAAAAAACAAAGTCATACCTTCTACTGCCAATATTTCAGATAAAAGATTGCCATTTGAACCAAATAACAAAAAATAGTTTTTCTCTTTAATTAAGTAATGGATTCTTGGAGTAGAAATTTTGAATTACTTATAAACTCTAGAACTCCTTTAATTTGGATAAGAACCAAAGAAGAAGAAAGACTATATAAAATCATAGATCAATCATGTAAAAATTTAAATATTAAAAGACTCGTTTCTTGGGATTGTGTTAATGGAATTAAAGGAGTTCTAAATGAAAATGGCAAATTTCCTAATAATCCGCTTGGAGTTCTTAGTTGGATAAAGGAACAAACCTCAGACTTATCAACAATTTTATTGGTAAGAGACTTTCACAAGTTTTATGATGATCCATCTATCAGTAGAACAATAAAAGAATTATCATCATCTCTTAGAGAAACGAACAATAACCTAATTCTAAGTTCACATATTTTGCCATCATCTGAAGAACTTGACGATTTAATTACAATAATCAACTTACCTTTACCTGACCAAAGTGAATTGACAGCTCTTATAAAAAAAATTGCTGTTAATACTGATTCTGATTTAAGCGAACAAGACCTAAACGAACTTGCTATAGCTTCAAGTGGATTAAGCGAAACAAAAGTTAAGCAAGTAACAGCAAAAGCTCTCACTCAAAGAGGAAAAATAAGTAAATTTGATATCAAAGATATTCTTGAAGAGAAAAAACAAGTTATTGCTAGAAGTGAAATATTAGAATTTTTTGAAAGTAAGTCAAGTCAAAATGATATTGGAGGATTGAAATTATTAAAAGCTTGGCTTAAGCAAAGATATAGAGCTTTTTCAAAAGAAGCCAAAGAATACGGATTGCCTATTCCTAAAGGTGTCTTACTTGTAGGGCCACAGGGAACTGGAAAATCTTTAACAGCCAAATCAATTTCTCAAAGTTGGTCAATGCCTCTTCTTAGACTTGATGTTGGAAGATTATTTTCAAGTCTTGTAGGGTCTAGTGAGGCAAGAACAAGAGAGACAATTTTAAGGGCAGAAGCCATGTCCCCTTGCATCCTATGGATTGATGAAATTGACAAGGGATTTGGGGGTGATGAGAGAAGTGATGGAGGGACTAGTCAAAGAGTGTTAGCTAGTTTGCTAACTTGGATGGCCGAAAAAGAATCAGCCGTATTTGTAATTGCCACGGCTAATGCTATCGATAAGCTCCCAGGAGAATTATTAAGGAAAGGTAGATTTGATGAAATATTTTTTCTTGATTTACCTAATTCTGAAGAGAGATTGAGTATTCTTGATTTGCACCTAAAGAAAAGGAGACCTAGCTATAGTTTTCCCCTTTCAACAATAATTGATCGCACAGATGGATATTCAGGAGCAGAACTTGAGCAAGCAGTTATAGAGGGGATGCATTTTTCTTTTTCTGAAAATAGAGAATTAATGGAAAAAGATTTAATCAAGGCTGTTTCAGAATTGGTTCCATTATCTCGAACAGCTAAAGAGCAAATTGATTTCTTAAAAGAATGGTCTTCCACAGGCAGAGCACGTTCTGCCTCTTAATTTATTTTTAATTTGAAAAATATAAATAAAGTTAGTAATCCCTTATTTAATTAATTTTTCATCAAAAACCACTGATAATGATTTGAGATAAACTATCTTATTAAAATATAAAAATATAAAAAAGAGTGTTAGATCAAAAATTAATAAGAGAAAATCCAACATTTGTTAGAGACAATTTGTCCTTGAGAGGAAAATTTTATGATATATCTTTCATACATAAACTAAGTCTAGAGAGAAAAGAGATTGACATCCAGATATCAAGTCTACAGTCAGAAAGTAAAAAATTAAGCAAAATAATTGGCCTAGAAATAAGAAATTCTAATAATTCCAATTCTCAAGAACTTAATGAATTAAAAGATAAGGGCAATAAATACAGAATAAAAGTTTCTGAATTTGAAGAAAAAAAAAGAATACTAGACAAACAACTTCAAGATGAAATACTGAAGTTACCCAATTTCCCAAGTAAAGATGCACCTCTTGGAGAAAATGAAAACCATAATATTCAAATTAAAGAATGGGGAGATCCTCTTAAAAAAGATAACCTCAAAGCTCACTGGGAAATAGGTGAAAATTTAAATCTATTTGATTCAGTAAAATCAACCAAAATTTCAAAAAGTCGTTTTATTACTCTTACAGGAAATGGAGCCAGGTTGGAAAGGGCTCTAATTAATTTCATGCTAGATATGCATACAAATAACGGTTACTTAGAATTAATGCCCCCAGCATTAGTTAATACAGAAAGTCTTCAAGGATCTGGCCAGCTTCCAAAATTTTCAAATGAAAGTTTTAAGTGTGCTAATGATGATTTATGGCTTTCTCCAACCGCGGAAGTGCCTCTAACTGCTTTTCATAAAAATGAAATTATTGATCCCAAAATTTTGCCTTTAAAATATGTTGCTTACAGTCCTTGTTTTAGAAAAGAAGCGGGTAGTTATGGAAGGGATACAAAAGGCTTAATAAGACTTCATCAATTTAATAAGGTTGAATTATATTGGTTTTGTCATCCAAATAAATCACTAGAGGCTCATAAAGAGATAACAGCAGATGCAGAAAGTATCCTAAAAAAACTTAATTTACCATACAGATTAGTAGATATTTGTACTGGAGATTTAGGCTTTTCCTCTAGTAGAACTTTTGATCTTGAGGTTTGGTTGCCTAGCAGTAAATGTTACAGAGAAATATCTAGTTGTAGTAATTGTTTAGACTTTCAGGCACGTAGATCATCAATAAGAACAAAAATCGATAAAAAAACTACATATATCCACACTTTAAATGGAAGTGGTTTAGCTATTGGAAGAACGATGGCAGCAATTCTTGAAAACGGCCAGCAATCTGATGGGAGCGTAAAAATTCCAGATGCTTTAGTTCCATACTTTGGATCATCTTTCATAAAAACCGCTTAATATAAAATAATGAATGTTTTAACATCAATAACTGTCTTAGGATTTCTTATTTTCTTTCATGAAATGGGTCATTTTCTAGCGGCAATCTTTCAAGGAATATACGTTGATGGGTTTTCTATTGGATTTGGCCCTTCAATAATACAAAAAAAATTTAGAAATATTACTTACTCATTTAGAGCTTTTCCCTTGGGAGGATTTGTATCCTTCCCTGATGAAGAAATAAATAACATTGATCCTCAAGATCCAAACCTTCTAAAAAACAGACCAATAATCCAAAGAGTAATTGTGATATCTGCTGGAGTATTTGCTAATCTAATCCTTGCTTATACGATTCTAATATTAAACGTAACTACTGTTGGTATTCCCTATGATCCAGAACCAGGGATTTTGGTCTTGGCAACTCAACCAGAAAAAGCTGCTTTTAAAGCAGGTTTAGAACCTGGGGATAAAATTTTAAAGTTAGAGGGAAATGTATTAGGCGTTGGGGATCAAGCTGTATCTTCGTTGGTAAAGAAAATCCAAAGTTCATCAGAAGAATCAATATCAATTGAAATTGAGAGAGATAACTCTTATCAAAATTTAATTTTAGTTCCTCAAAACATAGATGGGAAAGGAACAATAGGTGCTCAGTTACAACCAAATATTAAAAAAGACACAAAAAAAACAAAAAACATTAATGAACTTTTTCAATATACAAATAAGGAGTTTTCATCCCTCTTAATAAAAACAATCCAAGGTTACAAAGGACTAATTACAAATTTCTCATCAACAGCTCAACAATTAAGTGGTCCAGTAAAAATTGTTGAGATTGGGGCACAATTATCAGAGCAGGGAGGAACAGGAATTTTGTTATTTGCCGCATTAATATCTATAAATTTAGCAGTTTTAAATTCTCTTCCATTACCTCTTCTTGATGGAGGACAACTTGTTTTTACTCTTATTGAAGGTTTAAGAGGAAAACCAGTTCCAATTAAAATACAAGTAGCTGTAACCCAATCAAGTTTTTTTCTTTTGGTAGGACTAAGTGTTTTATTAATAATTAGGGATACAAGCCAATTACTTATAGTTCAAAGATTTCTTAATCAATAGTTTTTTTAAATTTGATAGTTGAGCTGTTAATATGAAAGATATAATAATGTAAATTTTTTAATGGCCAAAAAATCAATGATTGCTAGAGAGGTTAAACGTAAAAAACTTGTGGAAAAATATTCTGCCAAGAGGAAAGCATTATTAGATGAATTTAATGCAGCTAAAGATCCTATGGAAAGATTAGAAATACATAGAAAGATACAGGGGCTTCCTAGAAACTCAGCTCCAACAAGAGTTAGAAATAGATGTTGGGCCACAGGTAAACCTAGAGGTGTATACAGGGATTTTGGATTATGTAGAAATCAATTAAGGCTTAGAGCTCATAATGGGGAATTACCAGGGGTAGTAAAATCAAGTTGGTAGTTAAATTAATTGTATAGAATTGAAGAAATTTATAAATTTAAAATTTTTAAGAAAATCAAGTGTTCCCAATTGATTGAGATTATTAGTAAGACATATTAAATAAAATATTTAAAACCTTATTTAAATATTTTACTCAATATGTCCCTTTTAGATGTAACAATAAATTATGTATAGATTTATAATTTTAAAAAGTGGAAGGAAAAAATACGTCGATCACGTTTGACGGACGAGAGATACGACTAACAACAGGACTATATGCTCCTCAAGCTAATGGAGCAGTAATGATTGAATGTGGAGACACATCTTTATTAGTTACCGCAACGAAAACTAAAAAGAAAGAACCTGCAGACTTTCTACCTCTAATATGTGATTATGAGGAAAAACTATATGCAGCAGGAAGAATCCCAGGTGGATTCATGAGAAGAGAAGGTAGACCGCCTGAGAGAGCTACATTAATAGCTAGATTAATTGATAGGCCAATGAGGCCACTTTTCCCTTCATGGATGAGAGATGAGATACAAATCGTTGCATCT
The DNA here is from genome assembly GCA_003211315.1 of Prochlorococcus sp. AG-670-O17. Classification (GTDB taxonomy): domain Bacteria; phylum Cyanobacteriota; class Cyanobacteriia; order PCC-6307; family Cyanobiaceae; genus Prochlorococcus_A. The sequence goes on from QCTC01000003.1 coordinate 43,179, forward strand.
TGCCTTTCACTTGATGAAAGAGTCCCAGCAGATGTATTAGCAGTAACTGGAGCTTCCATTGCAACTTTATTGGGAGAAATTCCATTTTATGGACCTATGGCTGCTGTAAGAGTTGGACTATTGGGAGATGATTTTATCTTAAACCCAAGTTATAGAGAAATAGAAAAAGGTGATTTGGATATTGTTGTGGCAGGATCACCCGAAGGAATTGTAATGATTGAGGCTGGTGCCAATCAACTCTCAGAGCAGGATACAATTGAATCAATTGATTTCGGCTATGAAGCCGTAACAGAACTAATTAAAGCTCAAGAAAATCTCCTACATGAGTTAGGAATTAAACAAATAAAACCTGTTGAACCAGAAACAGATAAAACATTATCTTCTTATTTAGAGAAAAACTGTACAAAAAATATTGATTTGATTTTAAAGAAATTCGATCAATCAAAAGAAGAAAGGGATCTCGAATTAGAAAAGATAGAACTTGAAGTGCAAACTAAAATCGATTCACTTAAAGACGATAATCAATTAAAAATCCAAACTTCAGAAAATAATAAATTAATTCATTCTGATTTTAAAAAACTAACCAAAAAATTAATGCGGTCACAAATAATAAATGACGGCAAAAGGGTTGATGGGAGAAATCTTGACGAAGTTAGAAAAATATCTGCTTCTGCGGGAATACTACCGAAAAGAGTTCACGGCTCTGCCTTATTTCAACGGGGCTTAACTCAAGTCTTATCTACAACAACACTAGGTACACCTAGTGATGCTCAAGAAATGGATGATCTAAATCCAAGCACTGAAAAAACTTATTTACATCACTATAATTTTCCACCATATTCAGTTGGAGAGACAAGGCCTATGAGGACTCCTGGCAGAAGAGAGATAGGTCATGGAGTATTAGCAGAGAGAGCCATTATACCTGTACTCCCAGGGAAAGAGACTTTCCCATACGTCCTTAGAGTAGTCAGCGAAGTCTTAAGCTCCAATGGATCCACCTCAATGGGATCGGTTTGCGGCAGTACTCTTTCATTACTAGATGCTGGAGTCCCTCTCAAGGCTCCTGTCAGTGGAACTGCTATGGGTTTAATTAAAGAGGGTAAGGAAGTAAGAATCCTTACTGATATTCAGGGAATTGAGGATTTTCTTGGAGATATGGATTTCAAAGTAGCCGGTACAGAAAAAGGTATCACTGCATTGCAAATGGATATGAAAATTACTGGACTACCAGTCTCCATAATCTCTGATGCAGTAAAAAAGGCTCGCCCAGCAAGATTACATATCTTGGAAAAAATGCAAGAAGCAATTGATAAACCACAAGAATCATTATCCCCTCATGCACCAAGACTTTTAAGTTTCAGAATTGACGCAGAACTTATAGGAACTGTAATTGGTCCTGGAGGAAGGACAATTAAAGGAATAACTGAGAGAACTAATACAAAAATTGATATCGAGGATGGAGGAATTGTAACTATTGCCTCTCATGACGGAGCTGCTGCCGAAGAAGCTCAAAAGATAATAGAAGGATTAACTCGAAAAGTTCATGAAGGTGAGATTTTTAACGGTGTCGTGACCAGGATTATTCCAATAGGAGCTTTTGTTGAAATTCTTCCTGGGAAAGAAGGGATGGTACACATATCACAATTATCTGAGGCAAGAGTTGAACGAGTAGAAGATGTGGTAAGACAAGGAGATGAGGTAACAGTTAGAGTTCGAGAAATTGATAGTAGAGGTAGAATCAATCTTACATTGCGGGGAGTTGCCCAAAATGGAGGAATGTCATATCCAGAACCAACTCCAACACCAGTGGCACCACTGAATTAACGGAGGATAGGATAAATATCATATTTTTCAATTATTTCCTTTATTAATAAACAAATGCTTGATTGCATACGTTTATTTTTTGAAGCCACAATAACTCCACCTTGTTCAAAGTTTGATTTGTTATAACAAAGTTCTTCATTTTCTAAATTTGTTATAGTGCCACCAGCAGCTCTTAAGATGGCATCTGGCGCAGCAAAGTCCCAATCTTTAGGAGAACTTTTTCCAGGCATACTTAAGGAAATATAAATATCACTTTCACCCCTAATAATTGAAGCAACTTTACATCCAATACTTCCCATGGAATTAATTTTTTTAAAGCTAAGTTTATTTATTAAATTTGTTAAGTTTTTATTTTTATGATTCTTACTCGTTACAAGTACCATATCTTTAAGACTTTTGGAATTAGAGATATTAGGTTTTAATCGAGAACCATCTCTCCTCTCACACCATACTTTTGTATCATAAGAAATCCATAATTCATTTCTTTCTGGAATAAGTACTACTCCAATATATGGTTTTTGTCTGTAATTAAGAGCCAGATGCATCGCATAATTACCAGTTCCCTGTAAAAAGTCCTTAGTTCCATCTAAAGGGTCAAGAATCCATAACCATTCTGAATTTGTTTCACAATTCTTAGAAGCTAGCTTGACATTCTCTTCACTCAAAATATCCCAACTAATATCTTTATAATTTTCATTGATTCTTTGGATAATAATCTCATTAACTTTTAAATCTGCTAGTGTTACTGGATCCTCATTATTCTTGGTTTGTATTATTTCGCATTCATAATTAGAATCTTTCAACATTCTTGAATAATAAAGCAAAATATCTGCAGCTTCCCAACTAAAAATCCTCAGATCATCGATAAGATTATGGATATCTAATCCAAATGGTAATTTAACCACGATATGAACATTAATTCCTCATTCTCTCATAGAAATAAAGAACCTGAAAGTAGCGTTTTATATATTATTGGGACACCAATTGGTAATTTAAATGATATTTCTTTGAGAGCTTTACATATTTTAAAAAATGTTTCTTTAATTGCTTGTGAAGATACAAGACAAACCAAAAAACTAATGAATAGATATGAGATAAACAATCACCTAATAAGTTTTAATAAACACAATTCATTTAAAAAAATTCCGAATATAATTAATTATTTAAAAGCAGGAAAATCTATAGCTATAGTAAGCGATGCAGGCATGCCAAGCATTTGTGATCCTGGCGAAGATCTTATTGCAAATGTAAAATCAAATAATATTAATGTCATATGTATTCCCGGCCCAAGTGCGGTATTAACAGCTCTTGTTTCAAGTGGACTTCCTTCCTCGAGATTTGTCTTTGAAGGGTTTCTTCCAAAGAAAAAAAAAGAAAGAGATAAAATACTTTTTGAAATCAGTACAAATGAACAGACTACAATATTATTTGAAGCTCCTCATCGACTTATCATTCTATTAAAAGAATTAAAAGAAAATTGTGGAGGAGAAAGAGAAATATATATCTTTAGAGAATTAACTAAAAAATTTGAAGAACACATTGGGAATAATATTGATAAGGTTATAGAGTCTTTAAAAGGAAAAAAAATTTTAGGTGAATTCACCTTGGTAATTAAAGGATTAAATAAAGAAAATAATTATGAATTTAATAAATCACTTTTAAAGAAAGAACTTAATGAATTAATAAATGCAGGGTTAAGTTTATCTGCTGCCTCGAAGTATTTAGCAAAGAAGAATAATATTACGAAAAGCATTATTTATAATTTGTACTAATATTTGAGTAGTCGAAATGATTATAGATGTTATTAAAAAAATTACTTTTTCCAATAACTTTCAATTCTTGTTTATTTCTAATCTTAATTATTGGAATCCAAAATAGTTCCAATAAAAGTAAAGTCAATTTTTTAGTAAATAAAACAGTTTTGTTACCAATTAGTTTTATTATTGGAGTAAGTTTTATAACTGGATCAATTATGGGAGGTATCATTCCCTTAAATTTTGATCGACAAAATAAATAATACTTTTAAAGAGCAATTAATTTATCAGAACTAACTATTCTTGAAATACCCCGAGACAACAAAATAGGGGCGACAATTCTGAAAACATTAGTGTTTGGGACTTTTATTACTTTTTGTTCCTTATTACAAAATCTTTTTGCATTTTTTAAATCAAAATAAATTTCTATTGTCTTTCTATTTAAATCATTTTGAGGAAGAAATTGCCATTCTGGATAATCTTTTAAATGTTTAGTTTCTAATTCAATATTTTTATCTACGATCATATAAACAATTTTTGGGAAATCAATAGATGATATTGGAACTGATGATAAATCTTTCTGTTTTAAGTTATCTATTTCTTGATCTAAAGGTAAAATTTCAACAAATGGGCTCTCTGAAAAGTTTTGTTCTTCTTTAAATTTTCCATTTAAATTATTTTGAAAAGAGATATCTTGATTAGATCCTTTTTTACTGAAACAAATTTCGGTATCTTTTGAATCATAAAAATTTTTGTTATTAGATTCTTTGTTTATTTTACATTTATTTATTAAGTCTTTAAATTCTGCTTCTCCCAATTCTCTCTTTAAATTACGAGAAATTGTTAATTTGGTGCAATTAAATTGTAATGATAATTCTTCAATAGTTTTACCAAGAGTAAAACTTTTGATTATTTCCTCTTTTTGTTCTTCAGAGAGTCTTTTAGCCAAAATAAATTCTATTTTTCGTATTATATTAAATCTTCGTCTAAAACTTTAAATTTGAAATTTTATTATGGTTATAAATATTTTAAATGATTTATTTTAATTGTTTAGTCCATAATGTTAGATATAATAATTAAGTGCTTCCTTAGCTCAGCTGGATAGAGCAACTGCCTTCTAAGCAGTGGGTCGCAAGTTCGAATCTTGCAGGAAGCGTAAATAATTTTTTTAATATGAAACAAATATAAATTAATCAATTTAAAAATTTTATTATTTATAAAAATTATTATTAAGTTTATTTAAATGCAATTATTTAAAAGAAGTTTTTTAAGAAATATAAATTCCCAAGAAAAGATAAAAGACAATAAATTCATTTTAAATTTTAAAAATACAAACTTTTTATTCCTTATGGGAATATTTTTTTTAGCTTCTGCGCCTGTAATATCATCAACATTATTTTTATTTTGCTTAATTTTTGATTTTTTAAAAAATAAGCATTTATATTTTCAAGATAAATATAATTATCCTCTTTTTTTAATAGGTATATATCTGATAATTTCATCTATTTATAATTATTCTAATCCATACTTAGAAAATATTAATACTAGTGATTTTTCCTTTATTGGAGTATTTAATTGGTTACCTTTTTTTTTAATATATTGGTTATTCGAGACATATTTATCATCATGGAAGAAAAGGAATCAAGTAATTAAGTTCTACTTATTAGGGTCAATACCAGTATTATTATCAGGTTTTGGACAATATTTTCTAAATTGGCATGGTCCTATTACCTTTTTAAATGGTCTCATAATTTGGTTTCAACGCCCTCTAGCCCCTGATGAAGGGATAACTGGGTTGTTTAACAATCCCAACTACATGGGATGTTGGCTTTCAATTATTTTTCCTTTTAGTATCTTTAACTTAAAAAGCTCTTTAAAAAACTACAAAAAATTCTTATCATCTATCCTTATTTTAATAATTCTTTTAATATCTTTACTCACATACTCTAGAAGTTGTTGGGCAACAATTATAGTTTCTGTCCCTATAGTTTTAGGAAGAAAAGTTCTCTTATGGTTAGTGCCTTTTGTATTCATATCATTTTTATCCATATTTTTAGCATCTTATCAATTGGTTCCAGATAGCATACAGTCAATATTTAGAAGTCTTCTCCCAGATAATATTTGGTTACAATTCAACGATGTGGGATATACTAATCTCGAATCTTCAAGATTAGAAATACTAAAAAATTCAATTATATTAATAAAGGAAAAGTTAATCTTTGGTTGGGGAGCTAGTACTTTCCCAAATGTTATTTCTAATAAAACAGGGGTTTGGTTAGGACATACTCATAATTTATTTGTTGAATTAGCTTTTAATTATGGAATAATTCCATCGATCATTTTACTTTCTACTTTTATATTCTTATTTGTTAAAAGTTTTTCAAAGAAAAATATTTTTAAATTAAATTTATCAAAAGAAATTAGTTACCAATTCTTTTCTAATAAAATATGGTGGACATCTACTTTAATGCTACTCTTAACTCAAATGGTTGATGTACAATATTACGATATCAGAATTAGTTTAAGTCTATGGATATTAATTACAGGTTTAAAATGCATAATTAAAGAAAATAAGCTTTTATTCGAAGATGAAATTAATTTAAAGGTTTAAATTAAAATTTTTTTTAAAATCATTATATGTGGCTATTAATCCACTATTTAAATCAATTTTAGATTCCCAACCCATTCTTTTAATCCTACTAATATCTAGAAGTTTTCTTGGAGTACCATCCGGTTTTGATTTATCCCATAAAATTTCTCCTTTAAAGCCAACAACTAAAGCAATTTTTTCAGCCAGTTCTTTAATAGTAACTTCCTCTCCACTACCAACATTTAAGAAATAGAATTGTTCCCCTTTTAATTCGGAAGAATTCTCATAAATGTTTAAATCGGAATTTTCTAAACAAAATAGGCAAGCTTTTGCTAGATCATTTACGTGTAAAAATTCTCTTAAAGGTTTACCAGTACCCCAGCATTTAACTGATTTATTTGACAACTTAGCAATGTGAAATTTTTTAATTAATGCAGGAATTACATGACTATTTTCAAGGGAATAATTATCACCAGGACCATATAAATTTGTTGGCATAAGAGAGATTGAATTAAACCCATATTGCTTTCTTAAAGCAGTACATAATTTAATTCCTGTAATTTTTGCAAGAGCATAATATTCATTAGTAGGCTCAAGAAAACCACTTAAGAGGGATTCCTCTTTAATTGGCTGTTTTGCAAATTTAGGATAAATACAACTACTTCCCAAAAATAATAATTTTTTTACCTTAAAATTAAAGGCAATTTCAATAAGATTGTTTTGAATTTTTATGTTATCTAATAGAAATTCTGTCGGATATTTTGAATTTGCTAAGATACCTCCTACTTTCGCTGCAGTAATAATAACAACATCGGGTTTATTCAATTTAAACCATTTTTCAACATCATAAAAAACTCTTAAATCGAGCTCTTTTCTAGATACTTTTAAGATATTTTCATATTTATTTGCTTTCATTAAACTATAAACAGCAGAACCGACCATACCTGAATGACCTGCAATAAATATCCTATCTTTTTTATTTATAAGTTTATTCATTAAAAATGATCTAATACAAATTAATTAATTACTTCCACCTATCCGCCAAAAATTAATTCCTGATGTCCTAACTTCAACTTTATTTACAATAGACCTAGTATCAAATACCCATGCAGGATGTCTCATTAAACTTGATATCTTTTCCCAATTAAGATTGCTATACATATCCCATTCTGTAAGGATAATTATCGCATCAGCACCTTTAACTGTCTCATAAATATCTCTGGAAAAAGTCCACATTTTATTTTTACTAGCATTATTGATTTTGATCTTAGTAAGGTCTTCTTCTAACTCATTAGAAATTTGAGATTCGAAAACTTTAGGATCATGAATCGCAATAATAGCTTCCTCACTTAAAAGACTTTTTATTATGGCACGAGAAGGTGATTCCCTAGTATCATTTGTATTAGCTTTAAAAGCATAACCAAAAACTGCTAATTTTTTTCCTGCTATATTCCCAAAAAGTTTTTGTACGATAATCTTATAAATTCTTCTTTGATTCCAAGAATTAATCAAAACTACCTGTTCCCAATAATTAGCAACTTCTTCTAGACCAAAGTGTCTACAAAGATAAACTAAATTCAAAACATCTTTTTTAAAACAACTTCCACCAAATCCCGGTCCTGCATTTAGGAACTCTTTCCCTATTCTTCTATCACTCCCAATGGCTTTTGAAACCTCTCTGACATCAGCTCCACTTTCTTCGCAAATTGCTGCTACTGAATTTATTGAACTAATCCTTTGAGCTAAGAAAGCATTAGAAATTAATTTTGATAATTCACTACTCCATAGATTTGTACATATTATCTTTTCACTAGGTATCCAATTAAAATATATATCTTTTAATTTATTTACTGCTATCTGATCTTCTCCTCCAATTAAAACTCTATCGGGATTTTCTAAATCGTTAATTGCAGAACCTTCAGATAGAAACTCTGGGTTTGACAATATCGAAAATTTTATTTTATCCTGAGATCCCTGCGAGGACAAAGAATAAAAGCTTAAGATATCTTTTATAGTTTGAGCAGTTTTTACTGGCAACGTGCTTTTTTCTACCACTATTGTGTAACCTTCTGCTGCCTCTCCTATTTGCCTAGCGCATGACTCTACCCATTTGAGATTACTCGCCTGACCTGCACCAATTCCACTTGTTTTAATTGGTGTATTTACAGAGATAAATACCATGTCTGCATTTTTTATAGCGTTATTAATATCATTTGAAAAAAAGAGATTTTTAAATCTTGTCCTTTTAATTATTTCAGATAAAAAAGGTTCAAAAACAGGAAGCTTATCTAAATTATCACTATTCCACAAATTAATTTTTTTTTCATCTTTATCTACAACAGTTACTCTTATATTTGGACATTTATCAGCCATCACGGCCATAGTAGGACCACCTACGTACCCTGCTCCAATACAACAAATGTTTTTTATTGTTCGATAATCTTCATTCGCTTGCATAATTTATTTAAAGATTAGAAAAAATTCTTTTAGTTAATTATTCAAAACTACATTAAAATTTTAATTTATTAAAATTATAATTAATGTTTTCTCAAGAAAAACTTATTGTTTTTCCAAACCTTTTTTAAAATTTATTGTTGACTATCAATTAAGATATAAATGCACAATTTGTATCAAGCTTTTATCTAAACAGATCATCATATTTAATAAATTTGTAATAAAAGTTTTAAATCTTTTTAAGTAATTTTATAATTAATCCTTAAAGATAATTTATTTGACCTCCCCATCCAAATCAGTGAATTGAAATAGTTTGAATCAATCACCCCATTTATCTCTCTAGAAAAATCAAAAAAACATTAAACAAAATTTTCAATGACGAATCCAAGTATATTGAATTTTCCAAAATAATTTCAAGAGTTTCAAAGAATATTCTCTAAATAGTTAACAGCATAAGCAAAACAGATATAATACAAAACTTTTTAAATTTTAAATCTTGATTGTATGGTTTAAGAGAAAAATGACAAATGAATTTAAATTTCGGATTTTAGGGAATTTTTTTAATATTACCTTGATGTCTAAAGTTTAAATGATTTACATACTCAAACCAAGAAAGTTTATCTAAATAAAAATTAAACTAATAAATCCCTGCACTTAGCATTATTAAATTAGTAAACTAGAAATATTATAAATTATTAAAATAATAAATTTAATTACATGAAACCTAAACTTTAAAATATTAACAGATTAAGATATTAAAATATCATTAATAAGCTAATATAATATAAAATAGTCTATTTCTATTTACTTTTTATAAAAGAAAACTTGTAATGAAATACAACAGAAAAGAAGATAATACTTTAATCTTATTAGGTAAATTATACAAAATTTTAAATAAAAAAAGGAAACTTGAAATAAAATTAATTATTTTTATAATTATAATAAATGGACTTTTAGAAATATTTTCTATTGGTTCACTAGTACCCTTATTAACATTAATTTCAAACCCTCAAGATTTAATTATTAATCTCGGCAAAATAAATCTCTTAAATAGATTTTTCTTTTTAGAAAATAATTTAATTGTTTTAATTGCATCATTATTCTTTGGATTAATAATATTAACAAATCTTTTAAAAATAATTTTTCTCCGATTAATATGTAATTCAACATCGAAAATGGCAGGAGATATTAGTTACTTAGCTTATAATCACGAAATTAATAGAAATTATATTGATCATCTAAAAGTAAATAGTAGTAATTCAATTTCAACAATTACGATACAAATAAATGCAGCATTAACTGGTTTGATTGCTGCTTTTCAACTCTTGTCTTCATTAGTAATTTCCTCTTTTATAGTACTATATCTATTATATCTTAATCTCAAGATTACATTATTATTATTATTTATAATATCCTTTATATATATATTAATTATTAATAATTCTAAGTTTAAATTAATAGATAATAGTAAAATCTTTACTAATAAAACAAATCAGCAGGTAAAACTAATACAGGAAACTTTTGGGAATTTCAGGGAGATTATATTTAGTGGTAACATTAATTACTATCTTAATAAATATAAAAATATAGATAAATCTTTAAGAGAAGCTCAAGCTCAAAATCAATTTATTCCTGCTTACCCAAGGTACTTAATTGAGTTATTGTTAGTTATGCTTATATTTATAATTTTTAATTTAACAAATAATCAGTTTAATCAAGATTTAAAAAATCTAACTCCAATTATAGGAGCTTTTGTCTTTGGTTCTCAAAGATTATTACCTACTACTCAGCTTATTTATGCTTCTTGGACTAATATCAAAGCAAAGCAAGATTCTATTAAAAAAGTAGTTGAATATATTAAAAATATAAATTTATCGAAAGATAATATATCTATAAATAATTCTTTAAAAAATAAACTTAATTTTAAAACTTTATTGTTGAATAATATTTACTTTAAATATAGATTAAATGAAAAAGATGTTATAAAAGGCATCAATTTACAAATTAATAAAGGAGATAGATTAGGCTTATTAGGTAAAAGCGGTTCAGGTAAAAGTACTATATTAGAATTAATAAGTGGACTACTTATGCCAAGCAAAGGTGAAATTTTAATAAATAATACCCCTCTTAAATATAATTCTAAAACTTTAAGATTATTTCAAGATATTATTTCTTATTCACCTCAGGAAACTTACCTTTCTGATACAACAATTGCAAAAAACATAGCTTTAGGAATTAACGACAATCTTATTGATAAAAAAAGAATGAGAAAAGCAATAGTTTATTCTCAGTTAAGTGAACTTATTAACTCCCTCCCTGAAGGAATTAATACTAAAGTAGGTGAAAAGGGATCTAATTTAAGTGGAGGACAAAGACAAAGAATTGGATTAGCTAGAGCTATTTATAAAAATAGTAGTTTTCTGATTTTAGATGAATTCACAAGCTCTCTTGATGAATCAACGGAAAAAGAAATAATGAGTACTATAAAAAATTTACCGAGATCAAAAACAATAATAATAGTTAGCCATAGAAAAAAGGTGTTAGATATTTGCGATAAAATTATAAAAGTAGAAGATGGTAAAGTAAGCAAAGTATTAAATAAAAAACAAGAATACACCTAATTGATGAATAAAAAATTATACCCAATAAAAAATAACAAGAATAAATTATTCTTAATAATGGCTGTTTTTTAAATCAAGTTAATATTTTGATTTAAAATAAATTTATTTAAAGATATAGATGTCTAAAAAAGTTTTATGTATGATCCCCGCAAGAATAGGTTCCCAACGATTCAAGAAAAAGAATCTTGCATTAATTAATAAAAAACCAGTACTATCATGGGGTATTGAAGCGGCATTTAATGCAAAAATATTCGATAAAATTGTTGTTAATGGAGATTGCGAAGAATTTGAACAGATTAGCAATTCATATAACCTTGATTATTTCATGAGAAAACAAACACTATCATCAAGTGAAGCAAAATCCGATGACGTTGTATATGATTTTCTAGAAAACCATAAATGTGACTATATTGTCTGGTTCAATGCTATTGCTCCATTACAAACCATAAAAGATATCAATGGATTTGTTAATAGCCTTGTTAAAAATAATTTTGACTCTTTATTCTCAATTAAGACCGAATATGTTCAAGCACTCTTCAAAAAATCACCATTAAATTTTAAAATCAAAGAAAAATTCTCCAAAACGCAAGATTTGAATCCAATAAAACTTTTTGTACCATCCCTTATGGCCTGGAATGCTAATTCTTTTAGAGAAAACTATCTTGAAAATAAATTTAGTTTTTTTACAGGAAAAATTGGTTATTACGAAATAAAATCTAAGTTATCGTCTTTGGTAATAAAAAATGAAGATGATTTTAGATTAATAAGATCAGTAATCGAAGGGTTTTCAACCTACAATAATGAAGTTGAATATTATTCGTTTATAAAAGATGAAAATAATTGATCATTCAGTACTTAAAACAAAATCGAAAGATATATTAAAAAAATTTGGTGCAGATGAATTTTCAGCCGAGTCTGTTTCGAAAGGATTGGTAGAAACTTCTTTGCGTGGAGTTGATTCTCATGGGATAAGGTTATTGCCCCACTATATTAATGCTCTTAAAAATGGACGAATTAATGGCGCTCCAAAATTTAAAACTAACAATAAATATCCTGCATTAATTGGTCTTGATGCGGATAATTCTTTTGGACATGCCGCTGGCTTCAAAAGTGTTGAGATTGGGATGAAGATTGCTGAAGAACATGGAATATCTGCCGTTTCCGTATTAAATTCAAGCCACCCCGGAGCAATGGCTTCATTTTCACTGGAAGCAGCTAGAAATGGGTTTTGTAGTTTCTCTTTCACTCATGCAGATGCTCTTATACAAAGTTATGGAGGTAAAAATCCATTTTTCGGGACAAATCCAATATGTTTTGCTGCTCCAAGAAAAAATGAAGAGCCTTTTTGCTTAGATATGGCTCCAACTTTTATTCCTTGGAATAAGATACTTGAAACTAAAGAAACCAATAAACTATTAGAGAATAAAGTTGCTGTTGATAGTAATGGAAATCCTACAAATAATCCTCTTGATGCTAAAGCATTAATTGGTATTGGAAATTATAAAGGTTTTGCATTAGCGGCAATGGTAGAAGTGCTTTGTTCTACTATGTCAGGTATGCCTTTTGGTCCTCATATATCAAGTATGTATAAATCTTCAATAAAGGAAAAAAGAAAATTAGGTCAATTTTATATCTTTTTTAAGAATGATGTAAATGTAGATAATGAAGAATTCATGAATACACTTGAAAAAATGACTTTAGAAGTAAGAAATCAAGAACCAAATCATCCAGGAAATAAAGTTCAAATGCCAAATGATCCACAAATCAAAACAAGTCAAGAGAGGTTAAAAGATGGTATTCCAGTTATGGAAAATGTTATGGAATTGCTTTTTTAAAAATGGATAAATATTTAGAAATTATCTTAATAGGATCAGGTTATTATGTTTGTGGTAAAAATAAGAATAATTATGGAACAATTTTACCTGCAATATTATCCTTTGCAAAATTAAATTCTTTCAAAATTAATATCGTTGTTGGGATAAATAAGAAAAACAGTGCCGAAACCTTCTCAATAAAAATTGATCAGTTAAGAAAAATATTATCCGTTGAAGATTTGGTAAGTTATGAATTTATTTATTGTGAGGGTTCGCCAGTTAATTTTATAACTAAATACAATTCAAAGTGCGATCTTAAAGCTGGTATTATTTCCGTTCCTGATCACTTACATTTCTTGTGGGCTGAGCATTTAATAAAATCTAAAATACCTTTATTAGTGGTAAAGCCATTAACTCTAAAACTGAAAGATTCAATAAAGTTATTTAATTTAAGTAAAAATCTAAGTACTCCGATTTACGTTGAATTTCATAAAAGATTTGATAGACAACTTAAGTTTACAAAAGATTCATTCCAAAAAGGGTTAATAGGAGATCCCTTATATGCTTTTACAGAATATACGCAAAAAAAAGAGGTTCCCTTAGAAAATTTTAAAAATTGGGCTAATTTCACAAATATTTTTTCTTATTTAGGCGTTCATTATGTCGACGCTATTAGATATATTACAGCTGCTGTTCCAAAAAGAGTAAGTGCTACCGGTCAAAAACAATTCTTAATTAAACATGGCATTGATACATACGACACTATTCAATGTAATTTAGAATGGGAAACTAATAATAAAAAAAGATTTAATCAGATTATAGTGTGTAGCTGGATTGAATCTAACCAGTCATCAGCCATGTCAAAACAAGACCTTCATCTGATTGGAACTAATGGGAGATTAGATTGCGAACAAAAAGATAGAGGGCTTAAATTACTTACTGACAATACTGCTACCGAAGATATTAATCCAGACTTCACAAGAATGTATTCTTATAATGAATCGAATATATTTGAAGGTTATGGCATTGATTCTGTTATGAATTTTATTAATAATATTGCCTCTAACTATTCGCAAACTAAAGATAGTAGATTATGTTCTGTTAAAGAATCTTTGTTCTCTACTGCGGTGATTGAAAATTGTTTTAAGAGTCTCAAGCAAAATTCAGAGTGGATAAAAATAGATTTAAATTTAGAAAGTTAATTTAAAAAAGATTTAATTTTCAAAAAATTATGGATGTTATCATTGATTTATAAAAGTAAATTTAAATCTATAATTAATGAATCACTTATTATCAATAATAATAAGAACAAAAAACGAAGAGAGATGGATTGGTCTATGTCTAGAAAGGATAAAGAGTCAAAACTATAAAAATCATGAAATAATCCTTGTTGATTCGGGGAGCACAGATAAAACAGTTGCTAAAGCCAAAAGACATGGAATAGATAAATTAGTTATTATTGATGATTACAAACCAGGCAAAGCAATAAATTTAGGAATTGAGGAGTCCAAGGGAGAATTTATTGTGATTTTATCTGCTCATTGTCTACCTATCAAAAACGACTGGCTAGATGAATTATTAGAGGAAATAAGTTCATTAGAGGAACTAGGGGGTGTTTACGGAAAACAAGTTCCAATGGATTTTTCTAGTAATGAGGATAAAAGAGATTTATTAATAGTATTTGGGGAAGATCCTAGAATTCAAATTAAAGATAGTTTTTTTCATAATGCGAACTCAATAATTAAGAAAAAAGTTTGGGAAAAAATAAAGTTTGATGATTCCGCATCAAACATTGAAGATAGATTATGGGCTGAGGAAATCTTAAAAAATAATTTCAAAATAAAATATACTCCTAAAGCAGCCGTTTATCATTATCATGGGATCCATCAATCTGGAGATATAAAAAGGCTTGAAGGTGTAACAAGCATAATTGAAAAAATTACTCCTAAATATAAACCTGGATTATTAGATCCCAGTAAACTTAACAAATGCCTGGTAATACCCATTAGAGGTACAATTCCTAAATTTGGCAAAGAAAATTTACTTGAGTACATTTCAGATTCAATTTTTGGCAACAAACTAATTGATTCATTTTATGTTGCTACTGATAATATAGAAACTTCAGAAATAGCAAAGAGTCTCGGATATTCCATATCAAAGATAAGGGATCCTTATCTATCAGAACCAAAGAGAACTATTGAGGATGTCCATTTCTGGCATCTAAATATTTTAGAAAAGGAACTTGATTATCATCCTGACATTATTATTCATGCAGAAATTACATTTCCATTTCGAAAACCAAATTTACTAGATGAACTTATTAACTCTTTTTTGAATTCAGGTGCAGATACAGTTTTACCTGCAAAATCAGAGTTCTCGTGGGCATGGCAATATCTTGAAGGAGAAAAAATTATAAGGTTAGACGAAGGTGATATCCCAAGACAGTTTAAAAAATCATTACTCCTAGGTTCCCATGGATTAGGTTGCATTACGCATGCAGAAGTTGTCAGAAAAAATACTTTAGTTGGGAACAAAGTTTTCCTACAACAGATTAAAGATCAAATTTCGTTTTTAGAAGTTCGCGATCAAAAAGATGCTGATTACATATACCAAAAAATGAAAAGTGTCTAAAGAGTTAACTAAACTATTTATAGTTTTAAATAAGAATCACGTCAGTGCATCTTTTTTCAAGTTTAAAAAGGATCTGTTTACTTTTAATAAATATATAATACCCGAGAAATATAGCTCAAAAATCAATCATTTTTACCCAAAGGCTATTAATACATCAATAGAATCAAAGTCATTATTTTTAATCACTCAGGAAGTAAAAGAATTCATTAACAAAGAATTAAAAACACAATCAAAATATAAAGATATAAAGAATATAGATGAATTATTAGATCCTTTTATAGAAATAAAGGTATCAAGCTATTTATATATGAGAAGTGTAATACCTGATTATAATAAATATATATTAATTTATAAAAATAAGACATTAGAATATAATTCTAAAATTGACTTAATAATTGCAATTGAGTTGATAAATAGTAATAAAAAAGACAGTCAGTACAGTTATATATCAAAGTTTTCAGACAAAAAAGTACATTTCTATAATCTATTATTTATGAATATACAAAGTTTTCTATTAAAAAAACTATTATTTTCTAACTCAAATAGTTTCTATTTTCTTTCTGATAGAAAAGCTTATTTTATGACTTATCTTTTTGCAAAACATAAAAAAAATAGAGATAATATTTTATATTTTAGTCCTAATAGGTCTTTCTTAAGTACTTTAAGAATATTATTTATACAAATAATAAATTTATTAGTAAATGGAAAATACAAAGAAATTGGTTTTTTCTTATTAATAAATAAGAGAGTAGAAACAAATAAATTTGAATATAAATACTCAAATCTAGATATTGTTAATAAACATAATCTAGATATAAGATATATCAATTTAATATTAAATGAATCAAATAAATTGATAAGTATTACAATAGATTTCTCAGAATATCTAAATAGAGTTCTTAAGCAGGCTAATATAAAAAACTCTTTTTTCCATACAGTAAGATTTCCAGATAATTATGCAATTTCAAGAGCAATTCTTAAAATAAGAAAAAAAGTTTCTTTAATAAGTCATGGTAGTCATACTATTCAGAATGATAGCGAACTAAACAAGAGAGTATCAAAGTTACTTGGCTTAGGAATGTCTTATTCCCATGACCAAGGTATAAGATTACTTAGTCAATCAAAATTATGTGATGATTATTTAGATTCATTTAACAAAAAATATTCAAAAATTAATTTTATTATCAGCCAAAATCAGTTTCAAACAAAAACAACTGAAAATCCGTTAGAAAAAAAAACAGAGATCTTATACGTTGGAACTGTTAAAGAATTAGGATCCAGAAGATATTACTATGAATCTTCTCAAGAATTCATAGAGAGCATTAAAAATATTTATCAGAAAATTTATAAGTACAGAAGTAAGTTTACAGTCAACATAAGGATAAGGGATGTTCATAATGAGATAGATAGATATATTTTAGAAAGAGCGTTTAAGAAATTAAAAGATGTTATTAAAATCAATGATGATTCACCATTAATAAATGCACTTAATTCATGCGACTGTATAATCTCGTATTCATCAACCGTACTAGAAGAGGGAATAAATATTAATAAGCCAGTAATGTGCTACGGCTTACCAGAATATAATCATTTAAAATTTTATGAAAGATTTGAAAATAAAAAAATTGATAAAAATTTAAAAATTATTGAGACATGTCTTAAACGCAAATTTATTTTTAATAATAAAGTTTTAAGGAATATTGACTATAAACTATAGTTAAATCAAATCTAGATATAGATGAAAAAAATAACAATTAACAATTTAAGAGATGAGTATTCTAAGATTAATAATCAGAATTTCAAATCATATTATAATTTACATGAAAACTATTTAGAATTATCAATATTTAAACAACGAGACTTATGTGAATTTGACGAAAAGAATTTTAACTTAATAAAAAACTTAAATTATAATAAAATCATTTCTAAAAATAAAAATTCTATCATAGGTAAATATATTAAAAGCCAATATGAATATAAATATTTATTAAAAGGAATTAATATTATAAGTTATCTAAAATTATTTTTAAAGTTTTTTATTTTTGGAATAGATACATTTATGATTTTCTTAATTCTAATATTTGAAATCTTAAAAAGAAGAAATAAATATTTTAAATCCAATCAAGATATATCTCGTATTTATAGTATCTATTATTGGAATTCTAAAAAACATAATTCAATTTATTACTATTATCCAGATTTAAAAAGGATAAAAAATTTTCTATGTATAGTAACAACTTTTGTTGATACAAAATTATTTTCTTTAGCATTATTATCTATTAAAGGTAAAGATAATATTTATACTCCTATCGATATTTTGAGATTTGATGATTTATACAAATCATTTCTAATTCTAATACATATCTTGTTTAAAGACGTTAGTAATTTAAAAGATTTTTCAACTTCTAAATTTATTAATTTTTTAGTTTCGTGGAATAGAATATCAAAGATTTATTATAATATTCTTGTCTATTTATGTTTAGTAAAATTATCAACAAATTCAAGTTATAAAAAGTTTA
Source organism: Prochlorococcus sp. AG-670-O17 (assembly GCA_003211315.1). GTDB lineage: Bacteria > Cyanobacteriota > Cyanobacteriia > PCC-6307 > Cyanobiaceae > Prochlorococcus_A. The sequence goes on from QCTC01000003.1 coordinate 61,386, forward strand.
TAAATTGGGGTGAAAATCAAAGTCATCTAAAAGCTTTTGCTTTGGGTGTAATTAGAGGTTCTAAAAATAATAAATCTTTATATACATTTATCGGATCTCCTATTTCGATAAATTATAGGAATCATCTTTTCCCAAATAAATATGAATACTTGATTGGCATATGGGGTAAAAATATTATCTTACAAACTGATGATTGTTTAAATGAACTAAGTAATTACTTCTCAAAGGAAAAAATAGAAATTAGTTTAATTACTTGTTCAAAGAAAATGATAAGATCTAATTTTCAAACAAGTATATCAAAAGATAATAATCAAAAACTATTCACAATTTTTAGCCATGATTCTTATTGGGATTTAGAGTCTTGCTTTCATTCTTTATACAGATTTTTGCAATTGAAACGTAAATCATATAAAGACCGCAATAATATTGTTCATATTAGATTACATCCTTCACTAGATGAATTCATATCAAAAAGAAAATTAATAAAGATCATAAATATTTATGGATATAAATATACCTTTTTTAAATTTATAAAATCAGGGACAATAAAAGAATCGATTAGTACCACTAATTTATGTATTTTTGGAGAATCATCGTACGTAAATTATGCTATTTCACAAAATAAATATGTATTGTGTTCAGCAAATAATCATAGATATAACACACCTATATATAAGAAATTTTTAAATTATCAAAAATTATCTTTTTTAGATCCTGTGTAGTTAACATTTCTTATAGAAATAAAGTGTATAATGGTATTTGATAT
>QCTC01000004.1 GCA_003211315.1 Prochlorococcus sp. AG-670-O17
GCTCATTATCTAAATTGTAAACCTGTATCTTTAAATAGTACAGGGTTGCAATTAATTAGTAATTTGTTTTTGGAGTTAATGGATCCAAGTTCAAAAGCTGTGGCTGGGTTGACTTTAGGAGCCGATCCTTTGGTTAGTGGTTTAATCGTAACAGCTGCTTCTAAAGGATTATTACTAGATGCTTTAATCATCAGAAAGGAAATAAAAGAATATGGAACAAAGGCTGGGTTAGAGGGGCCTACATTAAAAGAAGGAACTATAGTAACTGTCTTAGAAGATGTTGTAACTACTGCTGGATCAGCTATTAAAGCAATTAATAAGTTGCGAGAAAATAATCTTTTAGTTAAAGAAGTTTTGTCTATTGTTGATAGAAGAGAAGGAGGATATGAGGCCTTAAAAGAAAAAAATATACAATTAAAAAGCTTATTTTCAATAGAAGACTTTCTATAAATAATGTCAAAAATTAAAGAAAATAAAGAACAATTTTGGCTTGAAAAATTTGATTGCTTTTCTATTACTGGAAAAGACAGTAAAAGATTCTTAAATGGAATAACCACAGGAAATATTGTTGATTTAAATAACAAGGTTTTAAAATCTTGCTGGTTATCCCCAAATGGGATTTTAAAATCATTACTTGAAATTAATTGCTCAGAAAATGAATTAAAAGTAATCATCTTAGTAGGAAATACTAGTGAGATTAGAAAATACTTTAATGACATTATTTTTCCGTCTGACGATGTTTCATTAAGTGATACTTTTTCAATAAATAGACTTCAACAAGTTGATGATATAAATTCTTGGAGAATCACTCAACCTATTTTTTTTAAAAATGAAGATGAAAAATATGATTTTTATAAAAATAATCCAAATTCAATGAATACTAATGACTTGCAATTGTGGAAGATTAATCAGGCTATACCATCTTTAAATAGTGAAATTAATGGAAAAAATAATCCACTTGAATTAGGATTAACAGATCTCATAGATTTCAATAAAGGTTGTTATTTGGGTCAAGAAACAATGTCAAAAATCAAAAATGTTTCTTCTCTAAAGCAGGAGATCAGAGTTTGGACGGCTAAGGATAAAGATTTGAATTTAGAATCTGTGGATAAAATTCTTTTTAATAATCAGAATAAAGAAAAATCGGTTGGTTATATTACCAGCATTTATGAATTAGATTCTCGAATAATAAAAGGCTTGGCAATGATAAAGAGAAAATATTTAGATAAGGAAAATCCTTTTTTTTCTGATAATTTTGGCCAAATTTCAATAGACAAATCTGTAGGTTCAACTTTTCTTTAATTAATCTTTTCATGTTTTTTGATTAACCACTTCGCGATTTGAAGTGTAGCCAAGCAGTCATCTCGATTATATTTAATTATTTTTTTTAGAAAAAGATCATTTAAAGTACTTTTATATTGAATCCACCAATATAAAGCTTTTGATCCACTTACATTTTTTTGTTCCCATTGGAATCCCATCCAATTAGCAACTGTTTTTAAACTATAGTTTCTAATAGGTAATATCCATGATCCTCTTACAATTAAGTGTAAGTCTATAAATCTAGACTTTAGGATCTCAATTTCTTTTACATCGAGATCTGATTGCCTCGCTAAATTTAAAATTGCGATTCTCTCAGTCTCTCCATAATGCAAGACTGGCCAGTATTTTTGAGAAAAAAGTTTTTGGATAATTTCTTGATTTGATTTTTTAGAATTATTTTTAAGGTTTAATATTGGATCATAAAAATCATCTTTAGTATTTTTAAACAAATTACTTACTTTTAAAAATCCATATAAAAAATCATGTTTCTCATCTGGATTTGACTCGATATCAAAAATAAAGAATCCTGAATCTTTATTTTTTAGAAGATAAGATAAGTTTTTATTGTCAAAAATTTGAATTGGTATTCCTGATAAATATGCGTTTGATTGCTTTATAAACTTTAAAGCTTTTTCAAATCTTTGCTCCTTGAATTGAAAAAGTTTTTCTCCTAAATCGATTTCCCTAGCAGCAGCCAGCTCTTTAATATTAGATATCCCATTTTTCTGGAGAAATAAGGCTGTTTTAGAACCTATACCATCTATATCAGTTAGATAGCCATTATCTTTTGCTTCTTTATCGCAAAACTTTTGCCATGAACATATCGTACATTTTTTCCTGTCTTCAGTAATATCTGGAATAGATCTTTTTAGACATTCATTTAAATTTAAAAAGGTATTTAATACTTTTTTTCTTAACTTTTGATTTAAATCAATTTTTTCAATATTAATATTATTTGAAAAATTTGAAATTACCAATCCCCTTTCAATTTTTGATTCTTGAAAGGAGTCTAATAAAATAGAACAAAAAGCTAAATCGAATAGATGCTCTTTTGTTGTTCTATGGCCTAACTTATAAACAACAGGTATATATTTATATTCTCCCCATTTGCTATGCCCAACTACTTTTTTAAGTAATTGAGGTTGGATTTCTGCATTAATATTATTGATTACTTTAGATCTTGCTTTTAATCCGATTACTCCAATTGCACCCCTCTTACAGCCTTTTGTTCCAGAATACAAATTTCCATAACTTAGTTTATAAAAGGCTTTGTACCGATTAATGATTTCTATAGATTGATGTGGTGACCAAATTTTATGAGACTTATTGCCCTGATAATCAAGCCAAGCTTTTCTTTTGCATCTTATAAAACTTTTTAAATAAAGATTATTCAAATTATTTTGGAAAGGCCGTTAAAATTCTACTCATATAAATTAATATAGATAATTATTGGAAATCAAGGAACTATTTAACTTTGTCTGTAAATGAACTAGGTGAAATAAAATTTGGAACTGATGGCTGGAGAGGCATAATTGGTTTTGATTTCAATCTATCAACTCTCTCTAGAGTCGTAGTCGCTTCATGTCAGGAATTATATTATCAATACTTCGAAGAAACTAAATCTAAAAAAATTCTTATAGGGTACGATCGTAGATTCATGGCAAATGAGTTTGCAAAGGAAATAGTATCTTTTGTTAAAGGATGTGGTTTTGAACCCATTCTCTCTAATAGTTATGCACCAACACCTTCCTGCAGCTTATATGCCAAAAAATTTATGTTTTTAGGTTGTTTAGTTATTACTGCAAGCCATAATCCTTATAATTGGCTGGGTTTAAAGATTAAAAGTTTTAAAGGATGTTCTGTGGATGAATCTTTTACAAAGGAAGTTGAGAAAAGGTTACTTATGGGAAACTCAATTGAAAGATTGGAAGGTGAATATGAAAAAGTTGATATTAAGAAGTTTCATCTAGATCAGATTAAGTCAAATTTTAAGATTGATTTTATTGTGAATAATTTAAAGAAAATGAATTTGCATATTTTTGTTGATTCAATGCATGGTTCAGCAGCAAATTGCCTTAGTAAGATCTTTGATGGTTGTGATTCAACAATTTTTACTGAAATTAGAGCAGATTATGATCCTTTATTTGGAGGAAATCCTCCAGAGCCACTACTAAAATATTTAGATAATTTAAGTGAAACATTAAAAATTAATTCAAAAAAAGGTATTCAAACTCTAGGCATAATTTTTGATGGTGATGGGGATAGGATTGCTGTAATTGATGAAAAAGGAAGATTTTGTAGTACTCAAGTTTTATTACCTTTCTTTATTAACTATTTGGGAGAAAGGAATAAGAATTTATATCCAGTACTTAAAACTGTTAGTGGTTCAGACATCATTAGTAATATGGCAAAAAATCAAAATAGAGAGGTTGTTGAACTACCTGTTGGTTTTAAATATATTGCAAAAAAAATGATTGAAGAAAAAATATTTATTGGAGGAGAGGAATCAGGAGGGGTAGGTTTCGGAGACTTTATGCCCGAGAGAGATGCTTTATATGCAGCTATGATTTTATTAAGTGGAATCGCAGAAAAATCAAAATATTTATATGAAACTCTGGATCAAATACAAGAAAAATTTGGCCCAAGTTTTTATAGAAGAATTGATATTAAATTTCCAAATCAGTCAGAAAAAGAAATTCTTGAAAAAAATATTAAAAATAATATTCCTTCAAATATATGTGGCTATAATATTGAGAATATCTCAAATATCGACGGCATAAAATTGAGAATGGATAATAATTTTTGGCTATTATTCAGGTTCTCAGGAACAGAGCAGCTTTTAAGATTGTATTGTGAGGCAAAATCTAAAAATGATTTAAATGAGGTTTTGGAATGGAGTCAACAATACATAAATAAATTAAAAAATATAAAATGAAAAAATTATATTTAGCAAGTAAAAACCAAGGAAAAATTGAAGAATATAAAAAATTACTATTAAATGTAAATTGCCAATTATTGCTTCAACCAGAATCAATAGAAGTTGAGGAGAATGGGATTACATTTAGGGAGAATGCAATCAAAAAAGCAAGTGAAGTTTCTAAAAGAACAAGAAACTATGCCATTGCAGATGATTCAGGAATATGTATTGATGCTTTGGACGGTAGGCCAGGAATTTACTCATCAAGATATGCAGAAAATGATCAAAAAAGAATAGAAAGAGTTTTACATGAACTTGATGGAAAAGAAAATAGAGGTGCTTTCTTTATTGCTAATGTTTGTGTTTGCTCTCCAACTGGGGAGGTGATATTAGAATCAGAGGCTAAATGTTTTGGAAACATTATTCTAAGCCCTAGAGGAAATAGTGGTTTTGGTTATGATCCTATTTTTGAGGAGTTATCAAGTAAATTAACATTCGCTGAGATGAGTAATGAATTAAAAGATTTATGTAGTCATCGTGGTAAAGCAGTTAAAAAAATCATTCCTCAATTGTTAAATATGATTACCTGATTAATTGTTAACCCAAGATCCATGTAAGCCATGTGGAATGGATATTGGAAGTTCATAAATAGCTAATTCTTTTAAGTCTTTAGCATCTAGTATGACAAGATCACTTCCTCTTCTACTACCATTCCATAACAGAATAAATAAGTAACCCTCATCTTCTTTGTGTGATGATTGTGATGGGACCATTATTGGTTCACTAACGAATCCGCTGGGTGCAGCTGACCAAGAAATTTCCTCTTTGGTAGTCAAATTTATTTTTTTAATAGCTTGTAAAGGAGCATTTCCTATTTTCTTATCTGTACAAGCCATCCATGAGTAAGATGCTTTTAATCCTAAAAATTTAGGGTTAACAGTAGCGAATTCGCAACATTGTGAGCTTAAAGTTTCAAGCTTAGAAGTTCCCCCCTTTAAGTCGATAATAGATCTTTTTAAATTACCCTCTGGATACTTATCAAAGTCAATATTCCTAAAATTTTCATCGGGCCCAACAGAAGGAAAATCATCGTAAAAAATACTATCCAAAATTATTTTTGAATCTTTTTCGTATGCATTAACATGATGAAAAACAAATCCATCTGGTGCATCTATAATTATTGGTGATTGACCTTTAAATAAGCCACTTTCTCTTGGGATTATAAAAAATTTAGCTTTTTTATTAGGATTTGATTTCAAACATTGAGCGGCTCCTTTTTGACCCATTACAAATGGCAAAGGATTAAAGTCGATAGCGTTTTGTAAAAATATTGCCCAATTGGTTGTAATTGCAAAATCATGAAGAAATGCAAATCCATTAAATGTATCTTTTCTGTCAATTATCAATTCACCAGAATTTTCACCAGCATTTGAAAATTCCATTAATCTGATAGTACTTTTTGGACCGGTTTGTACTCCAAAAGTTACCAAAAGTTCAGATGACGAATTTGAATTAAAATCAGATTTTGGATGAGCACTAAATGCTTCGTTGCTCTTTAAAACTCCATTTAAAGTTGTTAGTCCAATGGTATCAAGATTGTCAGGATCTAAGGCATGTGGACCCCCTGCTTCCCATAATGCAAGAACTTCATTACCTAGTTTTACAACATGAGTATTTGCAATATTTTTAAATTTTAAATCAAGAACATTATTTAAGATTCCTCCACTTTTTTGAGTCCCAAAAACTCCTCTATAAATAAATTTGTTAATCTTTTTTTCTTCCAAAAAACCTTTTGTTTTTACAAACTTATTTGTTAATAATGGTTTCCCATTATCAAATCTGATTGCTGTAATCATCCCATCTCCATCAAAGGGATGATGAACCGATTGGCCTCCTCTTTCTAATATCCCTGGACCGTTTCTGAATAGAGTTCCATTCAATTCATCAATATTTCCCCCTTTAGTTGTGTTTAATGGTTCATTTGTTAATTCTTTGTCAACATTCTTGTATGCACTAGCCCAGTCTTCTTTGTTAAAAGTTTGACTAGCATTAATTTGTTTTTCTTGAATATAAGTCACTTTAAATTTTTAACTTCATTTATTTTCGCCAAAAATATATGAAATTGTGGCTAATTCAAAAAAATACTGAATTTAACTGTTTAATCACTTTCTAACATTCCTTTACTACTTGGGATAGTTCCTGATCTCCTGATATCTATTTCAGAAGCCATTCTCATTGCTCTTGAAAAGGCTTTAAAACATGCCTCAACTATATGATGAGAATTTGTGCCTTGTATTTGATTGATATGAAGAGTGATTCCACTATTATTTACAAAAGCTATAAAAAATTCTCTTACTAATTCAGTATCATAATTCCCTATTCTCGGTGCTTTTAATTTTAGATCATAAGACAAATGAGGCCTACCTGAACAATCTAATGTTACTTGAACTAAAGCCTCATCTAAAGGTGCAAAAAAATGCCCAAATCTGTTTATTCCTTTTCTTTCTCCTAGGGCTTTAGTAAAGGCTTTCCCAAGAGCAATACCTACATCCTCATTTGTATGATGGTCATCAATATGGGTATCTCCAATAGCTCTTATTTTTAAATCAAATAATCCATGACTAGATATTTGATGCAACATATGATCTAAAAAAGGAATACCAGTATCAATTTCAGAAATTCCATTGCCATCTATATTAAGAAAAATACTGATATCTGTTTCATTTGTTTTTCTTTTAATTGCAGCTTTTCTTAAGGATGACATTTTATTTGTTTAAATTGTAATTTACATTCCATTAATGCAATAACCTGCATCAACATAAATAGTTTGGCCTGAAATCCCACTTGAAAGATCACTTAAAAGAAAAGCAGCTGTATTCCCTACTTCTGTTTGAGTAACTGTTCTTCGTAGGGGAGCTTTTTCTTCAACATTGTGGATCATATCCAAAATGCCACCTATTGCAGAACTCGCAAGTGTTCTAATTGGACCAGCACTTATTGCATTTACTCTTACTTGATTTTTAGGACCCAGCTCTGCCGAAAGGTATCTTACTGAAGCCTCCAAAGCTGCCTTTGCTACACCCATTACATTGTAGTTGGGTATAGCTCTCTCAGATCCTAAATAAGTTAAAGAAACTACCCCAGCACCATCACTGAAAAGTGGTTTGGCTGCCTTACATAAAGGTGCTAAAGAATAAGCACTAATATTCAAAGCTCTATCAAAACCTTCAGATGTAGTCGCACTATAATCTCCTATTAATTCGTCACGCCCTGCGAATGCAAGACAATGAACTAACCCATCAATTTGCCCCCAATTGTTTTTAATATTTTCAAAAATTTCTTCAATTTGAGTAGGATTTTGAACATCAAGTGGGAGGAATAATGATGGCTCTAAATCTTTGGTTAATTCTCTAACTTTTGATTCAAACCTCCCTTTTTCATCAGGTAAATAAGTAATTCCTAGTTCAGCCCCAGCTTTTGAAAGTTGCTGAGCTATTCCCCATGCTATTGAACGATTGTTGGCAATTCCAGTAACTAGAATTTTTTTGCCAGTTAAATTTAGAAGCATTTGATTTCTTATTTATATAATTGTCCTACAAAAAGTACACTTCTTTGCGAATTACTGCAAAATATACAATAAATTTCAACTATAGAGAATATTATTTAAGTATCAGTATGGTTAAAACAAATTCAATGTTTTTGGAATTAGGGACTCAATTACCTTCTTTCGAAATGATTAATACAAATTCATCTAATCAAGAAAACTATAATTTAACCAAACTAGATGATAGGCATTTGCTTGTAATGTTTATTTGTGCACATTGTCCTTTTGTTAAATATATCGAAAATTATATTTCAGTTTTAAGTAGTGATATTGAGGATAAAGTTCAAACTATCGCAGTTTCAAGTAATGATGTTGTTACTCATCCTTCAGATTCTCCAGATTGCTTAAGAAATCAAGCTCAATTACAAGGCTGGAGTTTTCCTTATCTTTATGATGAAACTCAAGTTTTTGCCAAAGATTTAAAGGCTGCATGTACGCCTGATTTTTATCTTTTCTCGAATGCTGGAAATAGAAAATTTGCCCTTTTTTATCATGGCCAACTTGATAGTAGTAGACCTAGTAATGATATTTCTATCACTGGTGAAGATTTACATGCCGCTGTTAAAGGCTTAACTAAAAATAGTGATTATCCTAATCCTCAACAACCATCGCTTGGCTGTAATATAAAATGGACTCCGGGTAAAGAGCCTGATTGGTTTAAATGAATTAAATATAATGTTTATCCCAGAGAAAAACCTTTAAAGCTAATATAGTAATTATGAAAATACCTCCATTTACATTAGAACGACAGTTCCAGGAAATCGGCTCTGATATTGAGGAGGCAGTTATGAAAGTTCTTAAAGGTGGACAATATATAGGTGGTCAAGAGATTACTGAATTCGAAGAGAATTTTGCATCTCTTATTGGGGTAAATCATGCTGTTGGGTGTAATAGTGGAACTGATGCATTAGTACTTGCTTTACGTGCTTTAGATATTGGGAAAGGAGATGAAGTGATTACTTCTTCTTTCAGCTTTTTCGCAACTGCTGAAGCTATAAGTGCAGTTGGAGCTAATCCAGTTTTGGTTGATATTAATTCAAATGATTATTTAATTAATATTGATTTAATTGAAGGAGAAATTAACTCTAATACTAAAGCTATTATGCCAGTCCATTTATTTGGTAATGCTGTAAATATGAAATCAATAAAGGCATTAGCTAAAAAATATGATCTAAAAATAATTGAGGATTGTGCTCAGGCAACTTGTACTATGTGGGGAAATTCTAAAGTAGGAAGTATTGGAGATATAGGATGCTTTAGCTTTTTCCCAACTAAGAATTTAGGCGCTGCTGGAGATGGAGGGGCAGTTACAACTTCAGATCAAAATATTGCAAAAAAGGTAAGAGAGTTGGCAGTTCATGGAAGTCCTAAAAGATATCACCATACTCAAATAGGTTTTAATAGTAGGCTAGATACTCTGCAAGCAGCCGTTTTAAATATCAAAATAAAATCTGTATCAAAATGGATTAGTAATCGCAAAAAAATAGCTAATAATTATCTTGATTTATTAGAAAAAAATAGTTTTATACATTTACCCAATATTGATTTTGACCATGTGTCTCATTCTTGGAATCAATTTGTGATTAAATTAAAAAATTATAATTACGATATAAATGATGATTATTCTGAATTATTTGAAACTGATTTCAACAAAAATAATTCTTTAAGAAATTTATTGAAACTAAGACTTTCCGAGAAAGGAATTAATTCTATTATTTATTATCCAATACCAATTCATGCACAAATAGCCTATAAAAATAAAAATTTTTCTAGAGAAAAACTTATTAATACGGAAAGAGTTTGTACTGAGGTACTTAGTCTCCCAATGTATCCAGAAATTTCTTACGAAGAGCAAGTTTATGTGTCAGAAAATTTAAATATTATTTTAAAAAATTGTATTAATGAACTTCAGATTTGTGCGTAAAGATCTTTGAAAAGTCTTTGCTGAATATTGTGATTAACTAAAGCCCCTGAATAATTATTTTTTTCCAAATCAGATATCTCACCATTAAGAATATCTGCATTAGAAACCTTAGATAATTCAGGAATCCAGAATTTAATATATTTGCAAATAGGATCAAATTTTTTTGTTTGAGTATAAGGATTGAAAATTCTTAATGGTTTTGGATCCATACCGCTACTCGCACTCCACTGCCAGCCTCCATTATTTGCGGCTAAGTCACCATCAACCAATACCTTCATAAATTTTTCTTCACCCATTTGCCAATTGCAAATAAGATCTTTTACCAGAAATGAAGCCACTATCATTCGACACCTATTATGCATCCAACCAGAACTATTAAGTTGTCTCATTGCTGCATCAATAATAGGAACTCCAGTCTGTCCATCGCTCCATCGAGTAAACCAGTCATGATTATTCTGCCAAGGGAAAAGGTCCCATTTTTTTCTATAGGGTCCTTTCTCTAATTCTGGAAAATTAAATAAGCAATGTTGATAGAATTCTCTCCAAACTAATTCTTTCTGCCAAGTTTCTATTGATAGTTGATTGTGTTTCTTTATATTCATTAAGTCAGGAAATAATGTTGCATCCCAGACTTTTCTTATACTTATAGTCCCAAATCTCAATGAAGCGCTAAGGAAAGATGTTCCATTATGAGATGGAAAGTCCCTTGAAGAGTCGTAAGATCCGATTTTATCCTGGCAAATAAATTGATCTAATAATTTTTCTGCAGCGAGCTCTCCTGGTTTACAAGGACATAATTCAAATCCAGAAAAATTTATGTTTTTTTGAAATCGATCTAATATTAATTTTGATGTATCAATTTTCTTTTTTTCTTTAAGACCTATCTCTAAATCTTTTAAATTACCAATATTATTTAAACTTTTTTTCGAATGTAATAAATTGATTTTCGACTTTAAATTCTTATAAAATGGACCATAAACTGAATATGGTTTGTTACCTCCACTGAAAATTAGAGAAGGCTCTATTAATAGGTGATCCCATAATTCTATAAACTCAATATTAAATTTTTTTAAAGTATTTTTTATTTCTAAATCCCGATTAATTTCATAAGGTTCTATTGCTTTATTCCAAACAACAAACTTAGCATCAATTAATTTAGCTAATATAGGTATCAGGATTAAGGGATCACCCTCATCTATAATCAATCTACTTCCGAGATTTTTCCAATTTTTACTTAATTCTTCGAGTGAATTCCCAAGAAACCATGCCCTAGATTTCGCATTGAAGTCGTAAGAATAATTTTGATCTAAAATATAAGTTGAAGTAATAGCATTTGATAAAGAAAATGCTTTTTTCAAAGCATTATTATCATTGATTCGAAGATCTTTTCGATGCCAAAAAAGTATTCTTGGGTTATTCATTTAATTCCCAAGAATTGCTTTGCTCTAAACCAAGCTGTTACAGTTTTTGCATCCAGAATTTCATTACCACTACAAATTAAATTATCTAAACTTTCAGGTTCCATAAGTAAAACTTCTATATCTTCATCTAAATCTCCTTTTACCTGATTTTTTAATTTGCTTAGATCGCGTGCAAGAAATAAATGAATTACTTCATCTGAATATCCAGGAGCATTAACGAGAGCACCTAGTTCATCCCACTTTGCTGCTTTATATCCAGACTCTTCCTGAATTTCTCTTTTGATTGAGTTTATTGGGGTCTCTCCTATTTCTAAAGTACCTGCTGGAAACTCAAGTAAATATCTTGATATAGCAAATCTATATTGGCGAAGAAGTATAACTTTATATTCCTTTGTTATTGGTACAGCTAATGCAGCGTTTGGGAATATTATTTGTCCGTATTCATCTTCATGTCCATTGGGAAGTTCAATTCTATTTATTTCAAAACTAAATTTCTTTGTTCTTAATTCAGATATTTTTTCTTTAAAAATGGCTTTTTTGAAGTGATTTTTATTTTCCATAATTTAAATAAAAATACCCTAACAATTATTTTAGAATTTTGTAAATTAATCAATAAGCCATCTTGGTTCTTCTATTTTTTTTACTGTTTGTGTTTTGCTTAAGACCTCAGACAAAGGTGATATTACAAAATTACGATTCATAAATCTTGGGTGAGGCAATGTTAATTCTTCATCCTTGAAACAAAAATCTTCCCACCATAAAATATCTAAATCTAAACATCTAGATAGCCATTTCATATTATTGGGCGTCTTTTTTCTCCCAAAATTTCTTTCCAAATTTTTTAATTCTCTTAGGAGTAATTTTGCGTTGTTAGTTGTTAGGTTTGGGAAAAACTTACTTTTTACTAAAAGAAGGGTATTTAAATAATTTGGTTGATCATCCTTAACTCCATGAGGACTTGTTTCATATATTGAGGACCAATAAAAAATTTCTTTTGATGATTCAATTTCTTTCTCAAAAGATTTAGATTGATTTATCCAATTCTTGATAAGGTTCTCTATTTTTGGTTTGCAAATTATTAATGATTCGATAGGTTTACCATAATTACTATCAATATTTGCTCCTAAAGATATACATAGTCCATTTTTGATATTAAGATTTGATAATTCCACTACAAAAAACTACGTTATTGGATAAATTCTATATCAGGGATTTTTAAAGTGATTTTGGAACAAAAGTTAAAAGGGAAAGAAGACATAAAGAATTTAATGCAAAAGAAGGATTCGTTTAGAGCATTTCCATTAGCTGCAATTACAGGTCACAGCTTATTAAAATTATCTTTACTTTTAGCAGCTGTCGACCCTAGCCTAGGAGGAGTAATCATTGCAGGTGGTAGAGGTACCGGTAAGTCGGTCTTGGCAAGAGGTTTGCATTCCTTAATCCCACCGATAGAAATAATAGATAATGAATTAATCCTCGAGAAATTAACTGATAAAAAGACTTCTTTCAGACCTATAAGTAGAAATTTAGATCCAACTAAACCTGAAGAATGGGATAAAAATATTAATCAATTAATAGCTAAAATTATGGGTATTGATTACCTTAATCAAGTTGAAAGTATTCCAAGCAAGGTTGTACAGGCTCCATTTATTCAAGTCCCAATTGGAATTACGGAAGATAGACTCGTTGGATCTATAGATGTTTCTGCTTCACTGAATACAGGCGAGCAAGTTTTTCAGCCAGGAGTTTTAGCAGAGGCTCATAGGGGTGTTTTGTATGTTGATGACATTAATTTATTAGATGATGGGATTGTAAATTTAATTCTTGAAGCTACTGGTAGAGAACAAAATAATATTGAAAGAGATGGATTAAGTCTTTCTCATCCTTGCAGATCACTTTTGATTGCAACTTATAATCCTGAAGAAGGAGCTTTAAGAGATCATGTATTAGATAGATTTGCAATTGTTCTTTCTGCAGATCAATCGATAGATAATAACCAAAGAGTTGAAATTACAAAATCTGTTTTATCTCATGCTGAAAACAATATCAAGTTTTCAGAAAAATGGTCAGAAGAATCTGATAATTTATCCACCCAGTTAATTTTGGCTAGGCAATGGTTAAAGGATGTAAAAATTACTAAAGAACAAATAACTTATTTAGTAAATGAAGCCCTTAGAGGTGGAGTCGAAGGACATAGATCTGAGTTGTTTGCAGTAAAAGTTGCTAAAGCAAATGCAGCCCTTAGAGGTGATGAGAATGTTAATTCTGAAGATTTAAAGGTTGCAGTAAGGTTAGTAATCCTCCCTAGAGCTACGCAAATACCACCTCAGGATGATGATATTCAACCACCACCGCCTGAGGGTCAAAGCCCACCTCCACCTCAGTCAAATAATGAAGATTCTGAACCTGAATCTAACGAAAATGAGGATAATCAAGAAGAAGAACAAGATAATTCTGATGGAGAAGAAGATGCTACTCCTAATATTCCAGAAGAATTTATTCTTGATCCTGAATCATGTATGGTAGATCCTGATTTATTGCTTTTTTCATCAGCAAAATCTAAAGCAGGAAATAGTGGAAGTAGATCTGTAATTCTAAGTCAAAGCAGAGGTAGATATGTCAGACCTTTAATTCCAAAAGGTAAAGTAAAAAGAATTGCTGTTGATGCAACTCTAAGAGCCGCTGCTCCATATCAGAAATCTAGAAGATTAAAGAATCCTAATAAAACTATAATTATTGAAGAAAATGACTTTAGGGCAAAGCTTCTTCAAAAAAAGGCAGGAGCTTTGGTTATTTTTTTAGTTGATGCTAGTGGTTCTATGGCACTTAATAGAATGCAAAGTGCTAAAGGTGCTGTCATCAGACTTTTGACTGAGGCTTATGAAAATAGAGATGAAGTAGCTCTTATCCCTTTTAGAGGGAATCAAGCAGATGTACTTTTGCCTCCAACAAGATCTATTACGGCAGCAAAAAGAAGGCTAGAAACTATGCCATGTGGGGGTGGATCTCCTTTAGCTCATGGGTTAACTCAATCAGCAAAAGTAGCAAAAAATGCTCTGTCTACAGGAGATATTGGTCAGGTCATTGTTGTTGGAATAACGGATGGGAGAGGGAATGTCCCTTTAGGTAAATCATTAGGTCAAGAAGAAGTTAATGAAAACGAAAATGTGGATTTAAAACAAGAAGTTTTAGATATTGCCGCTAAATACCCAATGTTAGGAATAAAGTTATTAATTATAGATACAGAAAGGAAATTTATAGCTAGTGGCTTTGGAAAAGAACTTGCAGCAGCTGCACAAGGGAAATATGTTCAATTGCCCAAAGCTAATGATAAGACAATTGCCGCCATGGCCTTAAATGCAATTAATGAATTTTAAATTTTATGGATAAATCTCATTAAGGAATTTTGATAGTCCAATTGTTAAATCTCTTATAGATTTAGTTAATTCTTTATCTTTCATTAATTGTTCAAAATCATCACTCATTTTATCAAATTTGCCTGATATTGATTCGGCCGCCGCTATTGTTAATTTAATATCTTTTAGAGTTTCTTCGTCATTGATAGTAGACAAAATATTGTTTAAATGACCTGCTGCTATTGTTACCTCTTTTATTAGAGGTTTAACTCTAATAATTTCTTGCTTTGATAAATAAATTAGTTCATCCAGATTTTCTTGTGTTTTATCAAATTGGTCTATTGATTTAACTACATTTTCAATTAAATTTTCTTGATTTGATTCTTTAAGTAGTTGATTTATCCTGTTAGTAATATTTGAAAGGCTCGATAGCTGTTTCCCAGTAATAGTGTCTCCTTGGCAGATAATTAATTTACTATCACATGTCTCGGATATGGCTTTTGGAGTATTCTTTGGAATTGTTTTTTTACTAGTCTCTAATGCAACTTGAACATCTCCTCCTAAAAATGAATTAGTAACAACTCTTGCGAATGCAGGTTTAGGAAGAATGATGTCTGGATTATTTAAAACAATTTTTGCTTTAATTGATTCATTAGTAAAAAGAATATCCTCAATTGAACCTACTAATATCCCTCTGTAAGTTACTGGAGATTTTTTTGATAAACCACTTGCGTTATTAAATTCTGCAAAAAGATACCAATTTTTCGAAGACAGTTTTACACCTCTTAACCAGAATGAAAAAAATGTAAATACTAATAAACCTCCTAACAAGGAAAATCCTACTATCGAATCTCTTAAGCTTCTACGCATAATTTTTAAATGTCTTTTGGTTGCATTGGTCCTGCAAGTCTCCCATTTCTAAATTGAAAAACATAAGGATCATTGCTCTTTTTAAATTCATCAATCGAACCAGCCCATCTGAATTTACCTCCATAGAGCATAACAACTTTTTCTGAAGTCCTTTCTATAGTACTAAGAACATGACTAACAACAATAGAAGATCCATTGGCTTTATTATTTGTCTTATTAATTAAGTCTTCAATTCGTGATGAAGCAATAGGGTCAAGACCAGCAGTAGGTTCATCAAAAAGTAATAATGGTCGACTTTTTTTATCAAAATCTTGATCTGTAATCAATGCCCTTGCAAAACTTACTCTTTTTTGCATTCCGCCACTTAATTCATTTGGCAGCTTTTTCTCAACATTAAATAATCCTACTTCTTCTAAACATTCTCTTACAATTTCTTGAATAAATTTCTTGGATAAATTTTTATTCTTTTTAAGTATGAAGCCTACATTTTCTTCAATAGTTAAAGATCCTAATAAAGCAGGATTCTGAAAAACTAATCTGACATCAGGAGGATTAGTTTGATCTAATCTTAAGTAATTTTGTTTTTGTTCAAATATTTTTAATTCACCCGCAGTAGGTAAAATCAAACCTGCCAAGATTTTTAATATAGTTGATTTCCCAGAACCTGAAGGGCCAACAATAGCTAATTTTTCTCCCTCATAAAGTTTTAAATTGATTTTATTTAGTACATTAAGTTCTCCCCAACTAATAGAGAGATTATGGATTTCTACGGCTTGTTTTAATTTTTTCAAAATGTATATAGAGCAATTTGTCTTTAAATACATATTGCCGACTTTTTAAAAATAAAAAAGGATGTATGTATTTGATTTATAATTAATTTATAAATTAAATTTTAAAAAATTTAAGAGGATTTTGATGCAGAAGAAGAAAAAGAGAATAAAGAGAACTTTATCTTATTTTAAAAAGTCAAACTTAGGCATGATAAATAAAATAATACGAATTCTAAGTTGGTTATTGCCTGGGTTAGTAATCAAAAGATGGATGATAACTTCTGCTATTGGATTATTAACTTCTTTATTAGGTATTGCAATCTGGACTAATTTAAGACCTCTTTATTGGTTAATAGAAGTCTTTTTCTCGATAATGAACGTGGTAACAAAAATTTTGCCTATTTCAGTTTTAGGACCATTAATATTTGTGTTTGGGCTGCTCTTGATTGGTATTGGGCAAAATAGAAGCATTAATTCTATACAAAAAGCTCTTGTACCAGAAAAAAATACATTTTTAGTAGATGCATTAAGAGTAAAAAGTAAATTAAAGAGAGGTCCAAATATTGTTGCTATCGGAGGAGGAACTGGCTTGTCAACTTTGTTGAAAGGCCTAAAAAACTATAGTAGTAATATAACTGCAATAGTTACAGTTTCAGACGATGGAGGGAGTAGCGGAGTTTTAAGAAAACAATTAGGGGTTCAACCACCTGGAGATATAAGAAACTGCTTGGCAGCCTTATCAAACGAGGAACCAATTTTAACAAGATTGTTTCAATACAGATTTTCTGGAGGTAGTGGGTTAGAGGGACATAGTTTTGGTAATTTATTTTTATCTGCTTTAACAACAATTACAGGCAGTTTAGAAAAGGCCGTTCAGGCTTCTAGTAAAGTTTTAGCAGTACAAGGACAAGTATTACCGGCAACTAATACAGATGTAATGCTTTGGGCGGAACTTGAAAATGGTGAGAAAATATTTGGTGAAAGTAAAATTAGTCAATCTAAAAGTTTAATATCCAGGATTGGCTATCTTCCCGAAAATCCTCCAGCTCTTCCTAGTGCACTTGAATCTATTAAAGAAGCAGACCTAATAGTACTTGGTCCAGGGAGTCTTTATACTTCTTTGCTACCTAATTTACTTGTCCCCGAAATTGTAGATGCTCTTCTAGAAAGTAATGCTCCAAAGATCTATATAAGTAATTTGATGACTCAGCCGGGGGAAACGGATGGTCTTGACGTTTATCAGCACATCAAAGCAATAGAAAAGCAATTATCAAATTTTGGTGTAAAAACTCGAATATTCAATGCAATACTTTCTCAAATTAAATTTGAAAAGTCATCGCTTGTAGATTATTATCAAAGTAGAGGTGCCGTACCAGTGGTTTGTAATAAAGAAGAATTAATTTCAAAAGGATATTACGTTTTGGAAGCCCCTCTATATTCAAGAAAGATAACCCCAACACTTAGGCATGACCCCCGAAGACTTGCAAGGGCAGTAATGTTTATTAATAAAAAGTTGAAGAAATTAAATTAATAAACTTATCTAATAAGCATCTTGTAATTCATAGAAGTCAGGTTGTATATAATCTTTTCTCAATGGCCATCCTCTCCAGTCTTCTGGCATTAAAAGTCTTGTTGGATTTGGATGATCAGCAAAGTTGATTCCAAACATGTCATAAGTTTCTCTTTCTTGCCAATCACTTCCCTTGAAAATTTTATAAAGGCTGGGTACCGATAAATCTGAGTCTCTATTTAAAAAAACTTTTACTCTAATTTCTTTAATTTTTTTTATATCTTTAATATCCTCAAGTGAGATTAAATGGTAAAAACTTACAAGACATTTTCCTGGACCTTCATCGTAACCTCCTTGACACTGAAGGTAATTAAAGCCATATCCTTTTAAAGTAGATATTGCTTCGTACAAATTTTCTGGTTTTACAGAAAGTATCTCAACACCTATATGGTCATTTCCTAAAGATTCATTTGTAATTCCATCTTCAGAAAGCTGCTTACTTACTATTCCTCTTTGTTCTACAATTTCTTCTGAAGATTCAGGTGAGCTATTGTTTTCCATTATTTTATTTTTTATCTATAGGATTTGTTTCATATATATTCTCACTACTTTCTTCTATTTGATTCAAGTTAGAAGATTCAATTGACTTTTCAGATTTTTTATTTAAATACTCCCCAGTATTTTCTGAAAAAACAAGATTCATTTCATGCCCTACAGTTAAATATCTGTGAGTTTGTTCAGAATTACTCCTCTCAAGAATACTTTCATTAGCAACTTTTTTTCTTAATTTTATAACAGCATCAAAAATAGCTTCTGGTCTAGGGGGGCATCCAGGGAGGTACAAATCGACTGGGATTAATTTATCAACTCCTCTAACTGCTGTTGTTGAATCTGCACTAAACATTCCACCCGTTATGGTGCAAGCTCCCATAGCAATTACATATTTTGGTTCTGGCATTTGCTCATATAGCCTTACTAAGGCTGGAGCCATTTTCATTGTGACTGTTCCAGCAACAATTAGTAAGTCTGCTTGTCTTGGGGAGCTTCTAGGTACCAAGCCAAATCTGTCAAAGTCAAATCGAGACCCTATGAGTGCTGCAAATTCTATAAAACAACATGCAGTTCCATATAAAAGTGGCCATAGACTACTTAATCTAGCCCAGTTGTGAAGATCATCTAAACTAGTCATTATAATGTTTTCGCTCAAGTCAGTCGTGACTTGAGGAGCGCCTAGAGGATTACAAGTTTCTTCTCTAAGTTCTCTAATTGCTTTTGGTGAAAGTGAATTGTTCAACTTTTTAACTCCATTCTAAAGCTCCTTTTCTCCAAGCGTAGGCAAGAGCAATTACTAATATTGCAATAAATATTAAAGCCTCAATAAATGCTAGTAAACCTAGCCTATTGAATGCTACCGCCCAAGGATAAAGAAATACTGTCTCTACATCAAATATAACGAATACTAATGCAAACATGTAATATCTAATATTGAATTGAATCCAAGCTCCCCCAATAGGCTCCATCCCTGATTCGTAAGTAAGTTTTCTCTCTCCGGTTCTTCCTTTTGGAGAAACTACGAGGTTCGTAACTAAAGCTAAAATAGGAACTGCCGCAGCAATTATTAAAAAACCTAAAAAATATTCGTAGCCGGGTAATGAAAACATTTAAAAAAGTTGTTGGGAAATTCGCTTAATTCAGCAAAATCTTTTAGAGTCTCTAAAGTTAAATACTAAATCGTGAGTGAAAACATTCAACCATCTCCTGAGGATAACCAAATAATTGAGGATTTAGCAAATGAAGAATCTTCTGAAAAACTTTTAGAATTTAAAGATAAAGAACTTATTACTAATTTAGAACAAAATAGATTCGAATGTAGAAGTTGTGGATATATTTATGACCCTATCGAAGGAAACAAGAAACTTAACATACCTAAAAATACCCCATTCTCAGCAATAGATGGAAACACTTTTGCTTGTCCAGTTTGTAGAGCAGGAAAAAATTTATATAAAGATATAGGACCAAGAGAAAAACCTAGTGGTTTTGAAGAGAATTTAACTTATGGCTTTGGATTCAATAGTTTGCCACCTGGTCAGAAAAATATTTTAATATTTGGTGGTTTAGCTTTTGCAGCGGCATGTTTTCTTTCTTTGTACTCTTTGCATTAAGATATATCCATGAAAAATTTTTTAACTAGCATTCCAAACCTTCTTTTAACATTTACACTTTGCTTTATTTTAAGTAGTTGTTCTTCAACAGGTGTAAAAATGAGCGAGACTAGTCCTTGGGAAACAATTCAATTTGAAGATCAGTCAAATGCATTAGATATAGATTTCATAGATAATAATCATGGATTTTTAGTTGGATCAAATAGACTAATTATGGAATCTAATGATGGAGGGAAATCATGGGAAAAAAGATCATTAGATATTGCTGCAGAAGAGAATTTCCGTTTACTTGATATAGATTTCAGGGGTTCTGAGGGGTGGTTGATAGGACAACCTTCTTTAGTTATGCATACGATTGATGAAGGCAAAAACTGGACTAGGTTATCCCTTGGTAAGCTGCCTGGTCAGCCTTTTTTAGTCTCAACTGTTGATGATGGGGTTGCTGAATTGGCAACAACTTCGGCTGCTATTTATGTGACCTCAAATAGTGGTGAGACATGGGAAGCAAAAGTTTCAGACCCCTCTGAGCAAGGGGGGATTAGAGATCTAAGAAGAACATCTAATGGAGATTATGTAAGTGTAAGTAGTCTTGGTAATTTTTTCTCTACTCTTGAAAATGGAAGTGATACTTGGGTAGCTCATCAAAGAGCAAGTAGTAAAAGAGTGCAAAGTATAGGATTTAATCCAAAAGGTAATTTATGGATGTTATCTCGAGGAGCTGAAATAAGATTTAATGAGGATAGTGAAGATTTAGAAAGTTGGACTAAGCCAATAGTACCAATTCTTAATGGCTACAATTATTTAGATATGGGTTGGGACCCTAATGGAAATATTTGGGCCGGCGGTGGTAATGGGACTTTGATAGTTAGTAAAGATGATGGTAAAACATGGGATTCTGATCCTGTTGCTTCAAATCTGCCAACTAACTTTATCAAGATTCAATTCTTAGAAAAAGATGTATTAAATGATAAAAAAGGTTTTATTTTGGGAGAAAGGGGTTATATCCTGAGGTGGAACGGCTGATTTTCAATAAATAAAAAAATAAAAAAATCCTTAATTTTTTTGTAATTTAACAACTGTCTGTAACCAAGCTGTAAATTTCTTCACAAACTTAGGATTTTTCCTTGTAAGATCATAATGTTAATAATTGTGATTATGGCCGCAGGTTCAACGGGTGAACGCCCATTCTTTGAAATAATCACCAGTATCAGATACTGGATTATTCATGCAGTAACACTCCCAGCTATTTTTATAGCGGGCTTCCTATTTGTCTATACAGGTTTAGCCTATGATGCTTTTGGAACTCCACGCCCGGATAGTTATTTCCAGGCCTCTGAATCTAAAGCACCTGTTGTAACTCAAAGATATGATGCTAAATCTCAATTAGATTTAAGAACAAAATAATTATGTCAAATTCTCAAGCTCCAATGCAGGCTGTTGAAGTCCGCGTTTATCCGATCTTTACTATTCGTTGGCTAGCAGTTCATGCTCTCGCGATTCCTTCAGTCTTTTTCTTAGGTGCAATAGCAGCTATGCAATTTTTAAGATAACTTTATTAATTATGCAAGTAAACGAAAATCCGAATAAAGTTCCAGTAGAACTTAATCGTACAAGCCTTTATTTAGGTTTATTATCAGTATTTGTTTTAGGAATTTTATTTTCCAGTTACTTTTTCAACTAATTTAAAATCATGAGTAAATTAAAAGGCCCCGATGGCAGAATCCCCGATAGATTACCTGATGGTAGACCAGCTGTAGCATGGGAAAGAAGATGGACTGAAGGAACCCTTCCTCTTTGGCTAGTTGCTACGGCGGGAGGAATAGCGGTTATTTTCGTCTTAGGTATATTTTTCTACGGCTCATATCAAGGAGTAGGTGCAGGCTAAATCTTTTATTACTTTTTAACTATTTATATAGTATCTAGTTCCAATATGAATCTGTAAATATCTTTAGTTTTTCTTTTGTGAAACTAGGGATATTTTCTTTTTGAGTTATTAAACCATCCTTTAAAGAATAATGGGACTTGCTTTGAGGTCTCTTTATATCGATAACTTTCGCGATTTCAAAGATAATTTTGTTAGCAACTTCAGTATTCGCTTTGAGATTTTCTAAAACCATCTCTACTGATACTTCTTCATGAGTTTGATGCCAGCAATCATAATCAGTAACCATAGATAGAGAAGAATAAGCTATCTCAGCTTCTTTAGCTAATCTTGCTTCAGTATGATTAGTCATACCTATTATTGAACAACCCCAACTTCTATATAAATTAGATTCTGCTCGGGTAGAGAAGGCGGGTCCCTCCATTGCTAGATATGTTCCTCCTCTGTGTAATTGTCTTCCTCCTGGAATATTTTTTTCGCCAACATTGCCTAAAATTCCGGATAAGGTCATACAGAAAGGATCCCCCATAGTTACATGAGCTACTGCTCCTTCATTAAAAAATGTTGCGGGTCTTTTATGAGTTCGATCAATAAATTGATCTGGAATAACAATATCAAGGGGCCTAATTTGTTCTTGGAGGGAGCCAACTGCTGATGGAGCGATTATCCACCTCACACCAATTGATCGGAGAGCCCAAATGTTAGCTTTGTATGGTACTTCTGTAGGATTCAGCTTATGTTCCCTACCGTGCCTCGCTATAAAAGCAATTTCTAAATTACCAATTTTAAAGAGCCTAATTGAATCAGAAGGTTTACCATAAGGTGTATCGACCTCGATTTCTTCAAGACATTCTATTTTGTCAATTGAATAGAAACCACTCCCACCAATTACTCCTAATCTTGCTTCTTTAATTGGTAATAAATGCTGTTTATTCATTGTAATGAAATGACTATTAATCATCTAGTACTAATTGGAGGCGGACATACAAATGTTCTTTTGATGAGAAAATGGTTGATGTATCCCAAATTAATGCCAGAAATCCCTATCTCAATTATATCTCGAGATGATCAGTTAGTTTATTCGGCGATGTTCCCTTCTGTTATTTCTAAATCAATTTCTTTAGATGAAAGCTTAATCGATATTAGATCTTTAGCTAAAAAGTCAAGAGTAGCTTTCATAAAAGAAGAGGTAATAAATATTGATTTTCATTTAAAAAAAATTTTCTTAAAAAATAGACCATCAATTAGTTACTCAAAATTAGTACTTAACTATGGAAGTCAAACCAAAATTTCAGGAGAATTTGAAGATTTAGTCAATAATCAAATTGCTTTTCCAATTAAACCTTTTTTTAAGGCTTATGAGTTAATTAAAAACGAAGATAAGTATGATTCTGAAACTGAACAATCTTTTGTAATTGTTGGGAGTGGACTTGCAGCAATTGAAGTTGCTTTTGCCTTGAGAAAAAGATGGAAAAAAAGATCTTTAAAAATTCTATGCAAATCAAATAAGGTAAATGACAAAATCTTAAAAACTTTTTACAGATCGAATATAGAAGTAGTTGGAAAACTTCCTTTTGATTATGGAAAGATTCTCTTATGTACAGGAAATTCATCACCATATTGGGTACAAAAATATAATTCAGAATTAGATTCAAAAGGACGATTTTTTACAAATCAGAAATTAAGGTTGAAAAATTTTTTAGGAACTTTTGCAACTGGTGATTGCGCAGTAATAGAAACCTCTAAGAGACCTTCCTCTGGAATATTTGCAGTAAAAGTGATAAATATATTGGCAACTAATATCCAGAAGGAAATAAAAGGTGAATCATTAAAAAAATGGTCTCCTCAAAAATTTGGATTGCAAATAGTAAATTCTTATCCTAGAAAGCTTCCGAAAGCTTTTGCTTTTTACGGTGATGTTGTTATTGGGCCCTCTTTTCTAATTTGGTACCTTAAAAATAAAATTGATGAAGGTTTCATAAAGAAATTTCGTGTTTCAAATTTAAATATGAATCAAAAAGTTCAAGATGATGGGATGGAAGACTGTAGAGGATGTGCCGCTAAAATTCCTCAAAGCATTTTGAATAAATCATTAAGAAGTGCACAACTTGAAAAATTTGCAACTTCTCCTGAGGATTCTGTTGAAATTTATAAAAATAATCAAGATATTATTCTTCAAAGTGTTGATGGATTTCCAGCGTTGATAAGTGATCCTTGGCTAAATGCAAAAATTACGGTGTTGCATGCTTGCTCAGACTTATGGGCTTGCGGAGTAAAACTTTCATCTGTACAGGCCCTAATATCTCTTCCAAAAGTAGGAAAGGATTATCAAAGTTACCTTTTTTCTCATTGTCTAAAAGGTATAAAAACAACAGTTGAAGAACAAGGGGGTCAGTTAATTGGAGGGCATACTTTTGAATCAAGAAGTTTAGCTGAGCATCCTTATTCTTTAGGAATCGATATTTCTTTAACTGTTCAGGGAATTTTGAAAAATGGAGCAAAACCATGGCACAAATCCGGTATGCAAAAAGGAGATATTATCTTAATGTCACGACCTCTAGGCGTAGGAGTTTTTTTTGCTGCTCAAATGCAAAATATTAATTTAAAAGATAGTTCAGATGAGATAATTAGAAATTTAGTTACAAGTCAGCAACAATTGATTGAAAAAATTTATGTGCTTCAAGATAAGTTTGGAGAAACATTTATAAATGCAGCTACTGATGTAACTGGCTATGGATTTATAGGACACCTTAAAGAGATGATTGATTCATCTAATTTATTTAGGAAAGATAATAATCTTGAACCTGTCAGGGTCTTATTAGATTTATTGGCATTTAGAGCTTATCCAGGAGTAATTGATTTAATACATAAAGGGATCAAGAGTTCTCTGTTCGAATCAAATAAAGAAATATTTGATCAAATTATCGCGGAAAAACATAATAATAGAATTATCTCATTTTCAAAACAAAATGAAGTTGATATTGATAGCTTTAAAGAAAAAATTTCATTATTGTTAGATCCGCAAACTTGTGGGCCGATTTTGATAAGTTGTGATCCGAAGTATGAAAGTTTTTTAACGGATGAATGGTATAAGGTCGGAGATGTAATAAATTGATAGTTATCTCTTTTTGATCTTATCGATCTCTAAATATCTCAACCTTTTAATTTCATCTCCCATTTCTTTCCCCGGTTGCCATCCTTCACTTTTTAAACATTCTCCACTTTTCTTTGACTTAATAAATTTATAAACAAATAGCCATTTAAAAAATGATTTCCAAAATAAACCTCCATTGCAAATTAATAATTTCACTGTCTCTTCATCTAAATTTTTTGTTTCAATAAATTCAGTCCAATTTGAGGGGGTCAAATAGAGAAATTTTTCTTTTTCATTATCTAATTGATTTGTGATATTTAAGTACTCTTTGAGAATTTTCTTTTCCTTGCTATTAATAAAAAATCTTTGACAAGTAAGCTCTAAATTTTCTGAATTTTTTAATAGGTAAAGCATATAATTACCCTTTAGTTTTTTAATCCACCTTAAACCCCTTAAAAATTTATTGTTAACACTAATATTTTTATTTAAAATAGAAATAATTTCCCAATTATTTAATAAAGAAAGTATTTTCGCGAGATTATCGTATTTGTATATTTCTGACAATTCCATCCTAATTCTTATGCTTATTCCAGGAGGAAATCTAGATTTAGTATTATCATTTATGATATCCCATGGCCATCTTTGTACAATCCTTTGAGATTGTTCAAGTGATTTGTTTGAAATTTTGAAACCTAATCTTGATGCATATCTTGCGCATCTTATTAATCTACTAGGGTCATCTTGAATACTATTTTCATGCAGCAAATGTAGCTCTTTTTCTTGTATATGATTTATGCCATCAAAGAAATCATAAATTTCTTGCTTTGAGAATTCAAAAGCTATTGCATTTATACTAAAGTCTCTTCTTTTTAAATCCTCTTCAATCTTTGCATGTTTTACGATCGGATTTAATCCTGGAGCTTCATAATTCTCTTTTCTTGAAGAAGCTATATCAATTTTTAAATCATTAATGTTTAGTTCTACAGTGTCGTATATTTCAAATTCTTTTATCAAACAAAGTTCAACATTTGAGATATTTTTTTTTATGAATTTTGCTAAATCAACTGAAGATCCTTCTGTAACGATATCAATATCGAGAGGGTTGAAAAAAGTCTTTTTATGAATTTTAGTGATTAATAAATCTCTTATATAGCCACCAACAATTGCGACTTTAACGCTTCTATTCAATTCAATATACTCAGAAATTATATTAGATAAATTAAAAGGTATTTTTGATATTGCTGAATTTATATAAGCAGAAATGTCATTCATGCAAATTTCAGTTTATTGCTCTTATTGGAGCTAATCTTGGATCTAGAATTTTGCTCCCTTTATCACCAAACTTTACTGCTAATGATATTTTTTCGCCACTACCAAAAATATGTATAATTTCACCTTTACCAAATTTGGAGTGAATTACTTTATCTCCAATCAACCAACTTTTACCTTTACTGGGTCCTGAATATAGTTTTCTTACTGCATTTATAGGTTTATTAATAAATTCATTTGAATCGTTCCGATCCACTCTTGTTAAACGGTCAAGATGACGATCCCTTCTTATAGAAGCACCGCTAGATTGAGGTAATTCTCCGTCAATTAATTCCTCTGGTATTTCTGAAAGAAATATTGAAGGAATTGTTGCTTCTCGCATCCCTCCCCACAATCTTCTTTCTCTTGCATGTGATAAGAAAACTCTCTCTTTAGCTCTTGTTATACCTACATAGCATAATCTTCTCTCTTCTTCTAGAAGAGAAGGAGTATCAATTGACCTGTGGCTTGGAAATAAACCTTGTTCTAGCCCAGTTATAAATACATTTTGGAATTCTAATCCTTTACTATTATGGAGAGTCATTAAAGTAACAGAGTTGGGACTATTTTTTTTGGTATCATTATCTGTTGTTAAGGCTGCTGTTGACAAAAATCCCTCTAAATCTGGGTTTTCGGTCTCTTCTTCAAATTGAGTAGCCGCATTTATTAATTCCTGAAGATTATTTCTTCTATCTTCAGATTCCTCTGAACCGCTTGTTAATAAATCACTTAAGTAACCACTTTTTTCTAAAATTAATTGAAGAATTTTAGCAGGCCCCGAGTTCTCTATATAGCAAAGAAGGTCATTCATAAGCTCTGTGAATTTATTAATTCCCTTTGATGATCTGCCTATGGTCTCATCTAAGCTTTGTTTGTCATTTATGACCTCCCATAAAGGAAGGCTCAACTTATTTGATAGCTCATTAAGCTTTTGAATAGTTGTTTTTCCTATTCCTCTTCTCGGTACATTTATGATTCTTAAAAGACTTACATTATCTGAAGAATTTACTAAGACTTTTAAATAGGCAAC
Organism: Prochlorococcus sp. AG-670-O17; assembly: GCA_003211315.1. GTDB lineage: Bacteria > Cyanobacteriota > Cyanobacteriia > PCC-6307 > Cyanobiaceae > Prochlorococcus_A. Next base: position 27,172 of record QCTC01000004.1, read on the forward strand.
TGCATCTTTAATTTCTCTTCTGTCATAAAAACGTAATCCGCCAAAAATTGTATATGGAATTCTCCATCTTACTAGAGATTCTTCTAATACTCTAGATTGAGCCCTAGTTCTATAGAGGATTGCAAAATTTTTCCAGATCGGTTGATTATTGTAATTATTTAGAGATCTTAATTTTGATGTTATTGCCTCAGCTTCAGATATTTCATCATCGCAGCTAAGCAACTTTAAAAGTTCTCCCTCCTCCCTTGTAGGCCTTAAAACTTTTTCAATTCTCTCAGTATTATTTTCAATCAAAGAGTTTGCAGCGGTAAGAATATTTGATGAAGATCTATAGTTTTCTTCTAATTTAACCAGAGAGGCCTTCTGATCATTATTAGATGAATTTTTAAAGTCTTCTTGAAATCCAATTAATATTCTAAAATCAGCTGCCCTAAAACTATAAATACTTTGATCCGCATCTCCAACTACAAAAATTGATCTATCATTCCATTCGCAAAATTTGTTTGGTTCAGTATTCCCAGCCGTAATTAATTTGATCAGTTCATATTGTGTCCTATTTGTATCTTGATATTCATCAACTAATACATGCTGGAATCTTTTATGCCAGTAATCCCTAACTAAATCATTTTGCCTTAATAAAAACACAGGAAGTAGTAAAAGATCATCAAAGTCTAAAGCATTATTTTTTGAGAGAGATTTTCTGTATCTTCTGTAAGCATCTGCAGTTATTTTATCAAAATGATTATCAGCTTTTTCTTCAAGATCATTAGCTGTAAAACATTGATTTTTTGCGTTACTAATAGCTCTCTTAATTTTCTTAGGGTCAAATCTTTTTGGATCAAGACTCATATCTTGACTAACAATTTCTTTTACTAGGGTCTGAGAATCTGTCTCGTCATAAATAGAAAATTGCCGTGTCCAGGTTAGGCCTTCAGGATCTTTATATTTTTCAATATCGTATCTTAAAAGTCTTGAAAATAATGCATGAAAAGTTCCTATCCATAGGTCCCTCAGTCTTTCTTGATCAATATTTGTTCTTAATTGATTCTGATCAAATTCCTTGAGGGTTGACCAAGGCTGCCCAAATTGATTTAAAGCTATTTCTTGTGCAAGTAGTACTTGAAGTCTTGCTTTCATTTCTTTAGCAGCTTTATTTGTAAAAGTTACTGCGAGAATGTTATGTGGATCTACAGAGTTATTTTCAATTAGATTAGCAATTCTATGAGTAAGAGCCTTGGTTTTTCCACTGCCTGCACCTGCTACAACTAGCAGCGGGCCATTGATATGATTTACTGCTTTTAGTTGTGCATTATTTAAGGATTTAAAAAGGAAGTTGTTAGTTTGATGCACTTTCTGTAGGTTATATTATAAAAAATTCTTACCTTACTTTAATTTGAAGATTCAGTATTAGTCTCTAATTCTTCTAATGCTTTTTTTAAATTTATTAGTTCATTATTATTGTTGATAATTTCTTCGAATTTATTTTGGGGCATTTTTAATTTAATACTTCTCTCAAGAATTTCTTTTTCTAATCTTTTTTTATAAGAAGAAACAAGTTTTTTTGTTAATTTTAATTCTTGTTTATCCAAATTTTTTAAAGAGTAATAAAACTATCTTAGCGAAAAAATGTTTTTTATTTAAAGTATTTTGAATATAACTTCGAAATGTAGTTTTTGATTAAGAACCATTTCGTTTATTTTAAGATTTAATTATTTTAATTTGCTCTGATCTATCATTAATAATATAGAAATTTCAGTTTTTTAGATTTAAGAATGACAGTTTCAAATAGTAATGAAATTTTATCAAGTGATAGAGAATTAGAAGATATTAGTAATAAAAATGTTGAAGACATAAAAGAATTTTTAAATATTGCAAACTCAAGATTAGATGCAATAAATTCAATAACAAATAATTCTCACGCAATTGCCGCTGATGCTGTAACTGCAATGATTTGTGAAAATCAAGATTCAGTAAATACTAAAATAGCTATAGATACCACAAATAAGATGTCTGTTTGTCTTAGAGATGGAGAAATAATTTTAAGGATTGTTTCTTACCTTTTAATTTCTGATGATGAATCAGTTTTATCTAAAAACTGTTTAAAGGACCTTAAAAATACTTATTTAGCCCTTGGTGTACCTCTAAAAAATGCTATCCGAGTTTTTGAACTGATGAGAGATTCAACAATTTCTGATCTAAAATCTACTGTAAATACTATGAAAGGAGAAAAAGAATTTCTTCCTGATTTAATTTCTAATACAGAGATTCAATTTGAAAGAATAATCAATCTTTTAAGATAGACATATTTCTTATCTCTGATGTATGTGAGGTTTGTATTACGGTATTTTCTTCATGATTTCTGATTACTGAATATCTGGATCTAATATGATTTGATAAAAAACAAATTCTTTCTTCAGAAACTGTTGAACTGTAAATACTTTTAATATTTAAGTTTTCATTTTCATCAATCAAATATTCTGACGATGAAATAACGGATTCAGTATATCCCTTATTACGAAGAATAATTCCTTTATTTTTATCTTTTGGTAAAAATAATAATATAGTTTTATCTTCTTCAATTTTTTGATCCATCTCCCAATCGCTTATTGCCTTCCAACTTATTGATGTAGCAATAAAAGAAGGTTTAGAGGTATAGTTATATTTTTTTAAAAGTTCGACTACATTTTTATTGTTGATTTCTAACTCTTTTATTACTATTTTGCTAGTTGAATTTTCAACTTCCTGAAAAGCCAAAGAATGAGTGCTTCTTATGGATTTCCACTCTCCTAAACTTTTTTCAATAAATTGGTTAATTGTTATTAGATTCTTCGTCAAGTTTATCTTCTACTGAATGATTGGTGCCTTTCTGAATCATCCTTACCATAGAATCTACCATTAATCTTTTTGCAGAAGTCACTTTTAGTCCGGAAGGTGTAGTTGATATTTGTTCTCCAGGGCGATCGTATGATGTTGGTCTAAATGGAGTCATCTAAAAATTTGTAAAATCAACAGAATCTTATTCTTACATGAATAATCATTTTAATGTTGTTTTTTGCAAAAATGTTATATCTTTTATGGATGGTTTGAGAATTATTAATTCTTGCCTTATTTTGGAATTTTTCTTTTTGCTAAACCTGAAATAGTTGCTAAAGCAAACATGCCTAAAAGAGCTATTCCTAGAAATAAACCTGCTCCCTGACTGACTCCGGCTCCAACAGCAACGAGAATAGAATCACTGATTAGAAGACTAATCAGTAAAGCTGGGGTGAAAATTTTCCATCGAGTTCCTCCAATGCCGATTGCATAGCTGAGAAAATCAAAAAGTCCAGTCATAAGAAGACCTGTCATCAGGAAGAAATTTTCTTCTAATTGGTTTTGATTAAAACTTTCAATTCTTTTCATTGCTTTTGAGCCTACTAAACTACGTACAGGACCCCGCCCAAAATATCTTGCTATGAAGAAAGCTGCTTGGCAAAAAACGATATCAGAAAAGATAATTGTTACATAACCTTTTTGGAATCCTAGTAAGGAGCCAGCCAGAAGTGAATAGGCCGAACTTGGGAGGGCAGGTAAAATTATACTTACTCCTCTGAGAATAAATATTCCAAAAGGCGCCCATATTCCCATACCCTCTACCTTGTTCCTAAGAGGCTCGATGCCATAGTTTTGTATAAAGTAAATTAATACAACAAATATTGTTATAAAAAAAACTATTGAGAGGAATTTTTGAATTTTATTCATTATTTTTTTTCGAAAATTTTTGAGAGCTTAATTTACAAATTAATATTTGATAGTATCTATAATAGAAAGACAAATCAATAAAAATTTTTTACAAAGTTTTCAATCTTATTTTTAATTCAGATTTTAAGCAAAATAAATTAGTAAATTCTGAATCAAAATTGATAATTAATAAGATTTAATTTTTTCAAAAATTCATTTTATTTATTTTCAATATTCGAAAATATTATGATTCAAGCCAAGAATAACTTTTCATCAAAACTTGTGGTGAATTTCTTGTCTTTGGTTCTCTTTACAATTTGCTTTTTTTGTATTGCAATAAAACAATCATATGCTTTGTCTCATGAATGGGTTGGAGTTCCAATAAGTGAGTACGGTGAACAATTATGGGATAGAAAAAGTATTAAAAGGAATGAGGATGGTTCTGTTAGAGTATTAAGCAAATTTATTCCAAAAACCAAAAGTGAAATAACAGAAGATATTCTCTATACAATGGAAATAAACTGTTTTGAGAAGTCTTTTAGAGATGTTAATGTTTTCACTGATGAGAAAAATAGTCGTTTAAATAATCTTGCTGATTGGCAAGATCCAAATGAAGACCAACTAATCTTGGGTGTGATTTTTCAAGTATGTAAAGTTGAAAACTAAAAATTTAAATTTGTAAAATATTCATTAAAAAAACCTGTCATAGACAGGTTTACAAAGGTGCCAGGACCCAGATTTGAACTGGGGACACGGCGATTTTCAGTCGCCTGCTCTACCAACTGAGCTATCCCGGCTCTAACTTATATACTCTAAATTAAGATGTGTAGTTTGTGAAACCCCTTTCATTAAATTTTTATAACTTGATTAAAGTTTAAACTAAGAAAATCTATTTATTTGCATTAATTGCTAATAAAGCTGTGCCAAATGAAGTCGTTTTTTTACATGAAACTATTGGGATATTAATAATTCGTTCTCTTATTGCTCTCCATTGAGGATTTTTTGAACCCCCACCAGTAGTAATAATTCTTTTTGGAAATGAACCTGTCAAAGAATAAAGTTTCTCCCAACCTTTTAATTCAATTCTTGCTAAACCCTCGAACAATGCATGTAAATAAAGTGAGTCACTTACTGGTCTAGGGCTAAGAATTGGCTCCAAAAAAGGATTGTTAACAGGAAATCTTTCACCCCTACTATTTAGTGGCAAAAGATTTAGGGTAGTTTTTTTTGAGGTATTTATTTGTCTGCTAAGCTCTTTTATTTCTAAATCAGAAAAAAATTGAGATAAAATTCCACAGCCAGCGTTTGATGCTCCTCCACATATCCATTCTTCACTTACTCGATGGGTTGTGATTCCCTTTTCTTTTATTGGAGTCTTATTAAATTTTTTAACAACGATTGTGGTTCCTAAAACTGTTAAACCTTCTTCTTTTCCTAATCCTGCGGCTAAAAAAGCTGCATTTGAATCAGTTGTGCCTGAAATCAATAGTATTTTCTTGTTTAATTTTAACCTTTCTGCTAAGTCAGCATCGATTTGACCCAAGATTTTTCCACTTTTAATTATTAAAGGTAGGCATTTTTGCCATGAAGAATTGAGATAACTTTTTGGCCAAGATTCTTTTATTAGATCCCAGCCAAGTTTGATATTGTTTCCTTCTTCTCCATATGTCCAATCTTTCAAAAACCAGCCAGTAATGAAGTCGGAGTGATGTCTTAAAAGAATATTTTCACCAAATTTATCTATTAGTTTTAATGCTTTAGCCAGACTGCTGTAGGGGGTTTGTAAATGATCTTCTCCACCCGTGATCGATTCAATGAGGATTTTATTTTCATTACAAGCTTGATCATAAGGTATAGCTTCTCCTATCGGATCTCCTCTTAAATTACAAGCTATTAGAGTTCCAGAGGTACCAGAGATTGCCAAATTAACAAGTTTGTTTTTTATATCATGAGGTAAATTATCTAGTAGTTTTTCACAAGAATTAATCCAAGAACTTGGATTTTTAAAGCCATATTTATAGGGAACTGAATTCGAATATTTTAATTCTTTTTTAAAATTAATTATAGATATTCTTGCGCCGCTTGTCCCAAAATCTAATCCCCCATAAAATTCATCAGGCATAAATATTTACAAAAACTTTTTGGAGGCCTCTATTAATTGAACTGATTTTTCCTCCACACTTTCCCAAGGAAGCTTTAAATCATTTCTGCCAAAGTGTCCATAAGATGCAGTTTTTCTGAAAAATTCACCACCCATTTTTTTTGGTAGATTTCTTAAATCAAATTCTTTTATTATTGCTGCAGGCCTTAAATCAAAGTTGTTTTTAATTAGCTCTTTTAAATTATTTTGAGAAATAACACCAGTACCAAAAGTTTCAACAAGAATTGAAATTGGTTTGGCAACTCCAATTGCATAACTTAATTGTACTTCTGCCTTTTTTGCTAATTTTGCTTTAACAATACTTTTAGCGACAAAACGTGCTGCATATGCAGCTGATCTGTCAACTTTAGTAGGATCTTTACCAGAGAATGCCCCACCCCCATGCCTTGCATATCCTCCATAAGTGTCTACAATAATCTTTCTGCCAGTAAGTCCTGCATCGCCTTGAGGGCCTCCTACAACAAATTTGCCTGTTGGGTTTACCAAAAATCTTGTCTTTTGACTTATTGGTTTTATTTCTAAATCTTCTGTTGCTGGTAACACAACATTGATCCATAAATCATCTTTTATCTTTTGACGAATTTCTTCTTCATTTCTAAGTCCATTGATCTGAGCAGTATGCTGAGTGGATATTAAAATGGTGTTTATTGAAACTGGGACCCCTTTTTCGTAATCAATACTTACTTGAGTTTTACCATCTGGAAGAAGATAATCAAGAATTTTTTCATGTCTTACTTTTGCAAGTTGTATTGCTAATCTGTGAGCCAAGCTAATTGGTAATGGCATTAATTCAGGTGTTTCATCACATGCATAGCCAAACATTATTCCTTGATCCCCGGCACCAGTATTAGTTTCTAAATCTGCATTGACGTCATCTGCTTCATTTACTCCTTGGGAAATATCAGGTGATTGCTCGTCAAGAGCTACTAAAACGGCACAGCTATTTGAGTCAAAACCTCCAGCTTTCGAACCTTCATATCCAATTTCTTTTATTACTTTCCTGACAAGTTTTATATAATCAAGCTTAGCCCTAGAGGTTATTTCACCAGTAAGTAAGCAAAGACCAGTATTTACAACTGTTTCGCAGGCTACTCTACTTTCTGGATCTTCAGTCAATAAAGCATCTAAAACAGCGTCACTGATTTGATCGCATATTTTGTCAGGATGACCCTCAGTTACAGATTCAGAAGTAAAAATAAAATCACTCATTTATAAACTTTTAAGAAATAACTCTAATCCTAGATTAAATCCTAAATATTAATCAATAGTTATTAAGTTGAAATTACAAAATCTTGTTTAATCCAGAATAAGTTTAGTTTTTAGGTAATGATCAATTTAAATTTAGAGTCTATACGCTTTCTGTCATCTCTGCCGGTTGCCCTTCGTTCTCATCAGTTTGCTCAAGTAACATTTGCTTATATTTTGCAGCCATTTCTTCAGCTTTACTAAAAACTTTTTGTGGGTCAGTTAACATATCCCCTGGTTCAGGTTCTAAAGCTTTTGTTGATAGAGATATTCTCCCTCTCTCGGAATCTAAGTCTATTATCATTACTTTCATTTGATCATTTACATTTAAAACATTATGAGGTGTTTCAATATGTTCATGACTAATTTCAGAAATATGTAGAAGACCACTTACGCCGCCAATATCAATAAATGCTCCATAAGGTTTTATTCCCTTTACGGAGCCTACTACAACTTCCCCGACTTCAAGTCTATTCATTTTTTTCTCAACTAAAGCCCTTCTATGACTTAAAACTAATCTGTTTCTTTCTTCATCGACTTCAAGAAATTTTAAAGGTAAATACTCACCTTCCAAATCTTCTTTAATTTTTCTTGCACTAATATGAGATCCTGGGATAAAGCCTCTCAGTCCCTCTACCCTAACTAAAGCTCCGCCTCTGTTAGTAGCAAAAACTTCAGAATATATAGTTGCATCTTCTTTTTGTAATTGTCTTACTCTTTCCCACGCTCTTTGATATTCTATCCGTCTAATTGATAAAGCTAATTGACCATCTTCATTCTCCTCACTCATTATAAAAAATTCTCTACTTTCTGAAGGTTGCAAAACATCACTAAGTCCTTCAACTCTATTTATGGAAACTTCTTGCATAGGCATAAAAGCTGCAGTCTTAGCTCCAATGTCTATCATTGCTCCTTTAGGTTCTAAAGCAAAAACTGTGCCTTTTACAAGATCTCCGGGTTTGAAATTATAATCATATTTTCCTAATAATGATGCAAACTCTTCTTGAGTAAATCCTGCAGTATCCAAATCACCATTTTGTCTGCTTGAAGAAGAATCCGCAGAGGGAATATCTTTAGTGTCAAATGATAAGTCATCCTCTTTTGGAGTTTCTGAAGTATTCTCTTCTAAGGTTGAATTTTTAATTTCTTTTTCGTCTGAAATTTCTTTTACGGTTTGGGAAGAATCTTCGATCATTTGTTAAAACGCAGACCACCTTGGATGGTTAGAAAGTAATGCTTTTAGCCTGCAAACTAAAGAGCAAATTATTGGTAAGTAATATTCTACACTTTAGTAGGCTGAATTTATAAAATCGAAGCTAATTCATTTTTAGAACTACCTTTTAGAGATTCAAGAGTGGAAACAAAGTCTTTTACCCCATTAAACTTTCTATAGACTGATGCATATCTTATGTAAGCAACTTCGTTTTCTTTCCTTAAGCCTTTAAGAATTAATTCTCCAATCTGGGAAGATTTAATATCTTTATTTGAGTCTTGTATAATTCGTGATTCAATTGAGTCAACAAAATTAATAATCGCTTCTCTCGAAAATGTTGTTTTTTCGCATGCTCTAGATATCCCCGTAACTAATTTATCTTTATTAAATAATTCTCTGCTCCCATCCTTTTTAAGAACAGAAACTGGCATTGTCTCAACTCTTTCATAAGTAGTAAATCTAAAGCTGCAATTTAAACACTCTCTTCTTCTTCTGACACTTTTTCCAGTATCAGCAGATCTTGATTCTAAAACTCTGCTATCTGTATTTTGACAGGTTGGACACTGCATATAGTGAATTAATACAATCTTTAACTCTAATATTAGATTAATATCACGATTATGAAAAGTAGTAAAAAAAATCCCTCCGGTTATTAGGAGGGATTTTTTATCTTTATTTTCTATCGAATTTAGGGGGATCTCTAAAAGCGACTGCAAAAAATAAAGTTACAACTGCGAGAGTTAAAATAAGAACGTAAGCAAAAGCTTCCATGAGAAAAAATAATAAAGTTTAATTTAAACCCTTCCTGGGATTCTTCGAGTGGTTTCGTCACCAAGTTTCTTAAAGAGACCAAACTCAACTTGATCTCCTATCTCGGCATCAATTCCAGCAAAGGAGTCTCTGTAAAGAGTTCTTGAAGCATGCCACCAATGACCAAATAAGAATAATAATCCGAAACACAAATGGGCATAAGTAAACCAAGCTCTTGGGGAACTTCGGAATACACCATCAGATTTATAAGTTTCTCTATCAAATTTGAATGCTTCACCAAGCTGGGCTTTTCTAGCTAATCTTTTGACTACAGCAGGATCTGTAAATGTTTGCCCATTAAGATCCCCTCCGTAAATAGTAGCTGTAATGCCAGTTTGTTCAAATGAATACTTTGCTTCAGCTCTTCTAAAGGGGATATCAGCTCTTACATTTCCTTCTTTATCTTCCAAAATAACTGGGAAGTTTTCAAAGAAGTTTGGAATTCTTCTAACTTCCAAGTCATTGCCCTCTTTATCTTGGAAAGCAATATGCCCTTGCCAACCTGTAGGTAACCCATCTCCATTTACAAGAGCTCCAACCCTAAATAATCCTCCTTTCGCAGGACTGTTTCCTACATAATCGTAGAATGCTAGCTTTTCTGGAATGGAAGCATATGCTTCTTCCCTAGTAGCTCCATTATCAATAGCTGTTTGAACTCTTCTATTTATTTCAGTTTTGAAGTAACCCGAATCCCATTGATATCTTGTAGGACCAAATAATTCAACAGGGGTGGTGGCAGATCCATACCACATTGTTCCTGCGACAACAAATGATACAAAAAGAACAGCGGCTAATGCACTAGCTAGTACTCCTTCCAGACTTCCTAGCTTTAATGCTCTATAAAGTCTTTCTCCCGGTCTATTAGTAATGTGAAATATTCCACCAATGATGCCAAGAAGCCCTGCCGCAATATGATTTGCAACTATTCCACCGGGGTTGAATGGATTGAATCCATCTACTCCCCAAGATGGATTAACAGGTTCGACATGACCAGTTAATCCATAAGGGTCTGAAACCCAAATTCCAACATTTGCACAATGAAACGCTCCGAATCCAAAGCAAGTAATTCCTGCTAAAAGAAGATGAATTCCAAATATTCTTGGAAGATCAAGGGCAGGTTCTCCTGTTCTTTCATCTTCCCATAAATCTAAATCCCAATACGTCCAATGCCAGATTGAAGCAAGCATTAAAAGTCCACTAAAAACAATGTGTGCAGCGGCAACACCCTCAAAACTCCAGAATCCTGGATCGACTCCGGTAGCTCCAGTAATATCCCATCCGTTCCAACTACTTGTGATTCCTAATCTTGCCATAAATGGCATGACATACATCCCCTGTCTCCACATTGGGTTGAGAACAGCGTCTGAAGGATCAAAAATGGCTAATTCATAAAGAGCCATCGAACCGGCCCAGCCGGCTAATAATGCAGTATGCATGAGATGAACAGCTAGTAGTCGACCTGGGTCGTTAATAACTACTGTGTGAACTCGATACCAAGGCAATCCCATCGGTTAAAAATCTTGTAACGATGCTGATTAAACAGCTAAACATCATGATAGTAGGGGTTTTTTGGGCTTTGAGAGAGTTTTGTAAATAAATTAATTTTGTTAGTAAAACTGGTCAGATAGGCTTGTACCACTACAGTTTCAGGTAATTTTTAACTAAAATATGTTAATATTTTGGTCACAATTCTCAAAGTAAAGCGCCAAAATAGTGAAAAATAACAAAAAAAAATGACAACTATCAGATTTATCCGAGAAGGAATTGATATCCAATGTAAACCCGGCGAAAATTTAAGAGAGTTAGTAATTAAAGAGAAATTACAGCTATATGGAATCAAGGGCATTTTAGGAAATTGCGGTGGAGTCGGACAATGCAGTACTTGTTTTGTTTCAGTTGAAGGAGGAACCAAAAATTCCCTTAGTCCACTTACTGAAGTCGAAGAAGATAAACTCAAAAATAGACCGGATAACTGGAGACTGGCATGCCAAACACTTATAAATTCATCTGCAGTAATTCTTACTAAGCCTCAATCCCCTCCGTCAAATTTGAAGGATTTGAAAGAATCTGCTGAAAACAAAAAATTACCTAGATAAATTGTTTAAGACTGTTAATGAGTTAGTCGACTTTCTGATTTTTTTCACTTAATTCCTATTTAAATGTCTATAGTCTTATTATTATTGAATTTGTCTTTTTAAATGGAAACAACAAATTTTGGTTTCGTAGCAAGTCTTCTTTTTGTAGGAGTACCAACTATCTTTCTTATTGGTTTATTTATTTCAACCCAAGATGGAGAAAAATCAAGCTTTTATTCAGATTCCAGTAAAGGTAAACTCGGCCCAAAACGCTAAGTTAATCATTTAATGTTTGTAATTTCTGCTGAAGAATTTTCATTGTGGAAAAAAAAACAAATATCAAAAGGGGGAGATGATAACTCTCTCAATCTTTTGATTGATTCATTAGCTGGATTATCAAATAAAGAATTAAATTTATTAAAAATTAAATCTGAAAAAAATCTTAATTTAAAATTAGATTTAGATATCCTTGAGTGTTTTTGGGATCAACACCTTAATACTTCTATACCCATACAATATTTAAGTGGAATTTCTTTTTGGAGGAATCTTAAATTAGAGGTTTCAAATAGAGTTCTCATTCCCCGCCCAGAAACAGAACTTATTATTGAAATAATTGCTGGAATATTTAAAAATAAGGAAGAAAAAATAACCTTTGTAGATCTAGGTACTGGTTCTGGAGCAATTAGCATAGCTTTAGCTTTAACTAATCCAAATTGGAATGGAATTGCAACTGATATTGATAAAAATGCTATTGATATTGCATCGAGAAATTTTGCAAATAATTCTAATCAATCTAATTTGAAATTTTACAATGGGAGTTGGTGGGATCCTCTCGCGAATTACAAAGGTGAAATAGATTTAGCTGTAGCTAATCCCCCATATATTCCGCAAGATACTTATGAAAAATTACCAATAGAAGTAAAGAATTTTGAACCTAAAAATGCTCTTTTAGGAGGAAAAGAAGGCCTAGATCATATTAATGAAATAGTTCAATATGCGCCGATATATTTAAAAAATAAAGGGTGGTTATTGATTGAAAATCATTTTGATCAAGGGGACAGAGTTAAACAATTATTTCTTGACAATAGATTTACTTCTGTAAAAGTAGTAAAAGATTTTTCTGGGATTGGAAGATTTACAATAGGAAGATATAAATAAATTATTGGTTAATAATTTAAATGAATGTTACAGATCAAAAATTAGCTTTAGAAAAACTAAATAGTGGCTTGCCTATAGTTTTTCAGACTGATACTTTGCCTGCGATTGGATGTTTACCAAAGTTTTCAGAAGTGATTTATGAGATAAAAAAAAGAGATATTAAAAAACCTTTAATTTTAATGGGACCTGAAAATTACAAATTTGATGATTTTGTTCATGAATCGGCATTAGATGATTTCAAAAATATTGCTTCTTGTTATTGGCCAGGAGCCTTAACAATCATTATTCCTAGCTCTGAAAAAAGAAGATCATTTTCATCCACCAGTAACTTTACATTGGGTTTACGAATACCAAATTCAAAAATGGCTAAATTACTGCTAAAAGAAAGTGGTCCATTACTAACCTCAAGTGCAAATCTTTCCGGTTTGCCAACCGCTACTAGCGCAAAAGAAATTTCGATTAATTTACCAAATGTAAATATTTTAGGACCAATTCCTTGGGAAAAATGTAGTGGTAAGGCGAGTACCATAATTTCTTGGGTGAATTATGGTAAATGGAAAATAATCAGAGAAGGAGAAGTCTCAATACCGGGCATACAGTAGTAATGGTTGTTCTTATATTTTTTATTTTCTTAACACAAATTTTTTCTTACTGGATATTTGAACCTTTAACATCATTTTTAACTGATCTATTTGAGATAAAATTATTGCCAATTTTTCTTTTATCCCTTTTTATGTTTCTATTTTGGACAAAAAAAGAGGATTCAAATATGGAATTGTAAAAATGCCGGCTAACAGATTTGAACTGATGACCTTCGCTTTACAAAAGCGCTGCTCTACCGCTGAGCTAAGCCGGCATAAATTTATTTTACATACAGCTAGGTATTATTTGAAAATTTATTAATTTAGAGTTTTAATACTTTTGTTTATTTTTTATGGGTGTCATTATTTTTTTTAAATTCAATTTCACCTGCAAGAGTTCTTTTTATCGGAAGATTCGCGACTAATGCAGTCATTCTGTCTTCGGTTTCTAGACTTACAGCTACTTCCTCAAAATCAATCTCAACATATTTAGCAACCACATCAAGTATTTCTTTTCTCATCTTATCCAAAAGATCAGTTGTTAATGAGCTCATATCAACTCTGTCATGAGCTAAAACTAATTGCAATCTTTCCCTAGCAGTGTTGGCACTTGCCGTTTCTCTTCCTAGTAATTTGTTTATAAGGTCTCTTAGAGTCATCATTTTTAAAAAATCTTTGTTTGCATTAATCTCATAAATTTATCTTTAAGGCTTTTCCCTTCGTTTTTTGGATCGATAATTGGAATATCTTTCCCTATAAGCCTTTGAGAAACATTTAAATAGCATTTTTTAGCAGGAGATTTACTATCAGAAAGAGTAAGGGGTTCTCCTCTGTTTGTACTTATTATTACTTGTTCATCCTCTAAAACAATACCCAGCAAGGGCAATGAAAGAATGCTTTGAACATCTTCTATAGAGAGCATTTCTTGATTAGCCATCATATTAGGGCGAACTCTATTGATTACTAACTGTATGGGCTTTATGTCGGAAGTATTTAAAATTCCTATGACTCTGTCTGCATCACGAACAGCAGATAATTCAGGATTAGTAACTACTATTGCTTCTTTGCAAGCTGAAAGAGCATTTTTAAAACCATCTTCAACTCCCGCAGGGCAATCTACCAAAACGTAATCAAACTTCTCACTAAGTAATTTACTAATTTGTTTCATATCCTCAGGCTTCATCCAATCAAGCATCCTAGGATCTCCAGCTGGCAATAGAGCTAAATTAGGCTCCTTTTTGTGTCTAACTAATGCTTGATCAAGACGACAATTCTTATCGAGAACATCTTGGGCTGTATAAATAATACGATTTTCTAAACCCAAGAGAAGATCTAAATTCCTCAATCCAAAATCAGCATCCAGCACAGCTGTTGAAGCCCCACTATTTGCTAGGGCAATGCCAAGGTTAGCGGTTAGGGTGGTTTTACCCACTCCGCCTTTACCGGAACAGATTAAAATAGTGCGAGTGTTCTTCGACAAAAAAAATAAATAATTTCATAAATAATAAGCTAGATTTTAAAGGTAAACTTTTATAAAAGTTAAGTAATTCTTAAATTTATTACTTGCTGATCAATTTATTTCAAAATGTTTATTTATTAAGAGTTTTTATTTAAAAGATATGGTTTGATAATTATTTTATTTTCTTCCAAAATTGCAACTTCGGGATGCTGAGCATTGGGTTTTTCTTTTGGCCCTATAGCAACGATTTCGCAGATTCTTAATTGTATAGGGTTTAGATAAAGTGAGGCAATAGAAGCATTTTTATTTCCATTTTTACCGGCGAATGCGATACCAAATAATTTTCCCCACACATAAACGTTGTTATTTGCAGAAATAATACCTCCCGGATTAACGTCACCCATAATAAAAAGATTACCATTTGAAGATATTCGATCCCCTGATCTGACTGTCCCTTTGTGAAGGATGTCCTTTTGTGGATATGAGGGACCTAGAGGTAATTGATTTTTAAGGTCTTTGATATTTAAAAACATTGAGTTGATTTTTAAAGACTTTCCACTTAAGACTGTTTCTCTATTATTTGAATAAATATTTGAAAAATTAATATTATGTGTTTCAAGGATAAGTTTTAATTTTTCTAATTCGCGTGAATTAATTTTTTCATTTTCTGTAATTAGGTTTGCTAAAGCTGGGGCTTCGATAGTAATTAATTTGTCGGAAAAATTTTGATAAAGTTCAAATTTTTTGAAAGAAAATGATTTTATAAATTCATTAGCAATACTTCTTAAAATTAATTGCATTTATACCTTAACTCTTTCTATTGCGATCTGATCTTCTATATCTTTTCTAAACTCACTTGGATAAATAATTAGTGAAGTATTCTTTGAGGACATCAATGTATTTATTAATTCTGATTGATTTTCCAATAGGTTTTGATAAGTGCCATCCCATATTTTTAGAGAATTATCAGACTTAAAACCTTTAAAAGATCTTTCTTTGATTCCGCAAAATATTTCTGAATCATAGTTATTTAATTTACATTTTTTTCTCGCAAAAGCTAAGATTTCCAGCCTTTTTAATTTTGTTAGAAAACTTATATCTGATGCTTTTAGTAAGTTTCTATTAATAAACATCTTACAAAGAGTCTCTAAAGGTTCAAAAGATTCATCTCTCCATTTCATTAAATGGAAATAAAAAACTATGTCATCATTGGCAAGGAAGTCCTTAATCTCAAGTTTGTTAGGAAAAAATATCCATTTGCGCATGCTTTCATCGATCCATAAATCTTTTTTGGCGGAATTCTTTTTGATAATTTGAATAATTTTTTCTAAAATCCAAGTAGAAATTTCATTAATTCTGTGGTTATAAATAGTTCTATACATCATGTTCCTTAGAACTAAAAAATGTTCAATAGCTATTACTCCTTTGGGTTTGATTGCGATATTCCCATCAGGAGAAAAAGTAAGAGCTGAAATAATTCTTTCTAAGTCTACTAATCCATATTTTGTTCCAGTGTTGTAACTATCACGAAGTAAATAATCAAGTCGATCACAATCTATTTCACTACTAATTAATGTTTTTAAGGGTTTTGAAAATAAGTTTTTAGTTGTAAATAAGTCTCCAATTTGATTAGGTAATTCGATTCCAAAATTCTTAAGAATTGAAGAGATAGGTGAATAGTTCTTGACTAAATTTTGAGACCATAACTCATGATCATGACCAAATATTACCTCACTGGTATGACTTAGGGGACCATGGCCTAAATCATGTAAAAGAGCAGCACCAAAAAGTATAAATTTATTCTGTCTAAACTCGGGCTTTATTTCAATTAGTTTTCTATAAATCTTTCTCGCGACACAAAATACACCTATTGAATGAGTGAATCTGCTTGATTCTGCACCATGGAATAGAAGAGAGGCCGCACCTAATTGTTTTATCCTTCTCAATCTCTGAAATGCCAAAGTATCAATTAGCTGCATAATCATTAATTCTTCAGGTTTGTCTGAATCAATGATTATTTCTTTATGTATTGGATCATGAAAAATTCTTTTATTATTCATAACTAAAGTAATTATTTATGTCTAAGAGATCTTTTTTTAATTTTCAATGTTTTTATTTTCTAATTTATTTACGTTTTCTATTCCTTCATTTTTATCAAACAAAGCGTTTAAGTATATCTCCGCATTTTTTACCCATTTATCCTCAGAATTGCCGTATTCGATTGCCTCGGGGAGATCTAAAATTTTATCTGGAGTTATTCCCTTACCCTGAATATTATTCCCTTGAGGTGTTAAATAACTAGCAACAGTAATAGCTATACCACTGTCTTCACCTAAACTTTTTAAAGACTGAATAAGTCCTTTCCCATAAGTTTGTTCACCCATTAAAGTTGATCTCTGGTTATCTTGCAGGGATCCTGCAAGGATTTCACTTGCGCTTGCAGTCCCTTTGTTTACTAGAGTTACCATCGGGCCATCAAAGAAAGTATTTTTCTGAGAAATTATTGCATCTTTAATGCCATTTCTATCTTTTGTTTCTACTATTGGTTGTTCAGTTAGGAATGAATCTGCTACTGCTATTCCAGAACTTACCAACCCGCCAGAGTTGTTTCTTAAATCAAGTATTACACCCTCAACTTCTTTATCTTTGAGTTCCTGTAGAGCCTCTTCAATTTTTTTTGGAACACTTTCACTAAATTGAGTTATTCTTAAATATCCAATGGTATGAGAGTCATCTCTTAATCTCTTTGTTCTTACTGGTCTAAGGTCAACTGATCTTCTTTCTAAATCAATTTCTTTAATTTCATCAGAAAGAGATTTAATTTGAACAAGAACCTTTGTTCCTGATTCTCCTCTAAGTTTTGATGCAGTATTTGCAAGACCTAACTCGGAACAAGATATTCCATCAACCTTATTTATTTGATCTCCACTTATTATCCCTGCTTCTTCGGCAGGTGATCCTGCTAATGTCGAAATAACTTTGATTTCTTTAGTTAATTCATCTTCTCCTAATTGAAGTCCTACACCATTTATTTCGCTTCCAAAATTGCTTGTTTTCAGAAGTTCATAATCTTTTGGCCTTAATATTCTTGTAAAAGGATCTTCAAGAGGTTTCAACATATCTTCAATTGCAGAATAAGCCTCATCACTTGTTTCAATTTGTTTCTGTAATGTTTTTTGTCTAATCCTCTTCCATTGAATTTCATCAAGCCTTTCTGGATCATAATACCCCTCATTTACTAACGTCCAAGCGTCAAGTACAAATTGCTTGCTATCACTAAGCGCATTAACGCTTGGAACACACAATAAATTGGTAGAAAAAATACAGATCATCATGATTATGATCCATTTTTTGATTATTAAAATTTTGTTAAAAGATGAATTCATTGGGTTAAGTGTTAACACCAAGTAAGTGAATTTTAAGTAAGCTTTTTATATCAAAGCTATTTTTTTTGGATGTCTGATTCCTCTTCTGTTTATGACTGGTTTCAAGAAAGACTTGAAATTCAAGACATAACTGACGACGTAACTTCCAAGTACGTACCCCCTCACGTAAATATTTTTTACTGTTTAGGAGGCATAACTTTAGTATGCTTCTTAATTCAATTTGCAACAGGTTTTGCAATGACTTTTTATTATAAGCCGACTGTTACTCAAGCTTATAACTCTGTTAGTTACTTAATGACAGATGTTAGTTTTGGTTGGTTAATCAGATCTGTTCATAGATGGAGTGCATCTATGATGGTATTGATGTTAATTCTTCATGTATTTAGGGTATACCTTACTGGAGGATTTAAAAGACCAAGAGAATTAACATGGGTAACGGGGGTTGTTATGGCAGTGATAACTGTTGCTTTCGGAGTTACTGGTTACTCACTTCCATGGGATCAAGTTGGATACTGGGCAGTTAAAATAGTTTCAGGTGTTCCGGCAGCAATACCGGTTATTGGTGATTTTATGGTTGAACTTCTTCGAGGAGGAGAAAGTGTTGGTCAATCTACTCTTACTAGATTTTATAGCCTTCATACTTTTGTTCTTCCTTGGTCTCTAGCTGTGTTTATGCTTATGCATTTTCTTATGATTCGTAAACAAGGCATTTCAGGACCTTTATAAAGCCTTATAATTTTAAAAACCGAACATTCTGAATTATTTTATATGTCTACTTTAAAGAAACCGGATTTATCTGATCCAAAATTAAGAGCGAAATTAGCTAAAGGTATGGGTCATAATTATTATGGTGAGCCTGCTTGGCCAAACGATCTTTTATATATTTTTCCAGTTGTAATACTTGGAACTATTGCTTGCGTGGTTGGCCTTGCTGTCTTAGATCCGGCGATGTTGGGAGATAAAGCTAATCCATTCGCTACTCCTTTAGAAATTCTACCTGAGTGGTATCTATATCCTGTATTTCAAATTCTGAGAGTTGTTCCAAATAAGCTACTTGGAATTGCTCTTCAAACATTAATTCCTCTTGGGCTAATGATTTTACCCTTCATTGAAAATGTAAACAAATTCTCTAATCCCTTTAGGAGACCAGTTGCGATGTCAGTCTTTCTTTTTGGAACTTTTTTAACAATATACTTAGGTATTGGGGCTTGCTTACCTATAGATAAATCTCTTACTTTGGGATTATTTTAAAGATTTTTCAAAGATTGAACATATCTAAATCATTATTATCTTCTCTGAGAAAGTGATGCATCAATAAAAAACCAACTATTGTCCATGTCTGATAGGTTCTTGACTGTTGTCCAACCCATGTACCGGTAGGTCCGTCAAAATATTCTGCCCACTCTTGCTTTGGTAATTGATTAAGTTGACACCAATAAGACTCTTCTATTAAAGATCTCATTTCTTCCATTAAAATCACATCTTCAGAAGGAAATCTTTTTTGATGTAAAAGAACAGAAGCTCCAAAATACCAAAGTAAACTTGGCCAATGACCTCCGTTGTGATAACTCCAAGGCCAGTTTTTAGGATCGGATCCTGTTTTATTCTGCCACTCCTCTACATCCATTTGGGGATGACATATTCGCATCGGCATTTGTGCCATAAGATGTTGTCTGTTGTGTAGCACTAGTCTAAAAAGAGCTCTTTGTTCTGTAGATGGGAGAACTCCAAACATGCATGCTAGCGAGTTCCCTAGGCTATAAAATCTAAAGTCAGGTCTCCCAGTCCTAATGTTGCCTATTAAATATCCACCCCTGTTCTCTAACCAGTCTTGTAGCCATGAAGGTACTACCTGAGGTTGAACGTTAAATTCATTAAAATGTTGGTCATCGCCGTATTGTTCTGTTGGCCTTCTTCTTAAAATTTGCATTGTTTGGCTTGTAACCCAGTAATGTTTTAAAAGAAAACTTTTTAAATCCTCAACCCATTGACTTGTAAGAATAAGTCTTTGGTCTAGTAATCTACTAACGTGATCTTCACGGCTTAATTCCATTAGATTTATACAACTTTTTAAACATCCATGAAGTAATACCTCTACTTCCAGAGGTGCGCCCCATACATCCATTGGTCTATCAATCATAAATGCGCAGTCTGGAACGAAAAGAACAGGTGTCCCTTCAAATGTTGGATGTAAAACTAAATCCAGTAAAAGTTGTATCCCTCTCTGTACTCTTTGACTTTTACCAAATGAATGATCACCACTTTTGTTGACATAAAACCAGCATAATATTGGCCACCATAAACTTGCATCCGCAGAAGTAATTCTTCCTATAGATCTCTGACCATAGTCACCAATTAATTTTCCTTTCTCTTCTATAAAACTTGTTGGGAATACGCCCCTTGTTTGATAATTAGTGCTTTGCAGCTCAAGACATACATTCAAAAACTTTTTTACAACATCGTATCTTTTTTGGGTAATGAGATAAATCATTACTGGAACATTATCTCTTAAAAAAATTTCACCATAATTTAACTTGAGTTTTTTTGTAGGGTGTTCTAGTGCTGCAACACTGCCAACCAACTCCCCAGAAATTTCAACTAAGGTCTTCTCAAAATGTTCTTTTGCATTTGTTACAATTTTGTCTTCATCTGAACTTGGACGAACTCTTAAATTTTTTTGACTAAATCTTTCTGCCATTTCAGTTGAATCCCTTTATTTAAGCCTAGTTCTTTAAGTGGACTTTGAACAAAATAAAAATTAATAAAAAAATTTTGTATAAAAGGTTGCATAATTACAGTCGGATGGTTTAGTATTTTCTTCTGGGCAAAAATATTTTTTTTGCAATGTTCAAACAAATACCTTAAATCTCATTTTTGGTAAATGGATGAATTTTTTGGAAATTTGATTTCGATCAGTATTTTCAGCCAGTAGAAGGTTTTTTCCTTCGAAATGGGTTATGCAATAGCTGTTTAACTCTGCACCTAGAAAATTTAAAACTTAGGAACTGACGCTTTTATTGCGTCAAGAATTTATCAAATTTAGGTTTGATAATTTTGAGATGTATTTGCAATAAAGGTGTGAGGTCCCGTCAAGAATATATAAAATTGTTTTCAATTGCTAACTTTAGTTTTTTGAAAACCAACGGATCTGAGATCTTGGAAAGTCACTTTGAAATATTTTTTATTGTGCACTCAAAGTAATCCTTAATTATTTAAGGAGGCTGAACCTAAATAACTTAAGTCAATCTTATTTTTATTTGGAGAATGCAATTCATATTGAGTAGATTTTTCTACAAAAGGATTTGAACACAACGGAGAGTTTGATCCTGGCTCAGGATGAACGCTGGCGGCGTGCTTAACACATGCAAGTCGAACGAACCTTCGGGTTAGTGGCGGACGGGTGAGTAACGCGTGAGAATCTGCCCTCAGGAGGGGGATAACGGTTGGAAACGACCGCTAATACCCCATATGCCGATAGGTGAAATGAATTTCGCCTGAGGATGAGCTCGCGTCTGATTAGCTTGTTGGTGAGGTAATGGCTCACCAAGGCTTCGATCAGTAGCTGGTCTGAGAGGATGATCAGCCACACTGGGACTGAGACACGGCCCAGACTCCTACGGGAGGCAGCAGTGGGGAATTTTCCGCAATGGGCGAAAGCCTGACGGAGCAACGCCGCGTGAGGGACGAAGGCCTCTGGGCTGTAAACCTCTTTTCTCAAGGAAGAAGATATGACGGTACTTGAGGAATAAGCCACGGCTAATTCCGTGCCAGCAGCCGCGGTAATACGGGAGTGGCAAGCGTTATCCGGAATTATTGGGCGTAAAGCGTCCGCAGGCGGCCTTTCAAGTCTGCTGTTAAAGCGTGGAGCTTAACTCCATTATGGCAGTGGAAACTGATCGGCTTGAGTATGGTAGGGGCAGAGGGAATTCCCGGTGTAGCGGTGAAATGCGTAGATATCGGGAAGAACACCAGTGGCGAAGGCGCTCTGCTGGGCCATTACTGACGCTCATGGACGAAAGCCAGGGGAGCGAAAGGGATTAGATACCCCTGTAGTCCTGGCCGTAAACGATGAACACTAGGTGTCGGGGGAATCGACCCCTTCGGTGTCGTAGCTAACGCGTTAAGTGTTCCGCCTGGGGAGTACGCACGCAAGTGTGAAACTCAAAGGAATTGACGGGGGCCCGCACAAGCGGTGGAGTATGTGGTTTAATTCGATGCAACGCGAAGAACCTTACCAGGGTTTGACATCCTGAGAACCTCTTAGAAATTTGAGGGTGCCTTCGGGAATTCAGTGACAGGTGGTGCATGGCTGTCGTCAGCTCGTGTCGTGAGATGTTGGGTTAAGTCCCGCAACGAGCGCAACCCACGTTTTTAGTTGCCAGCATTTAGTTGGGCACTCTAGAAAGACCGCCGGTGATAAACCGGAGGAAGGTGTGGATGACGTCAAGTCATCATGCCCCTTACACCCTGGGCTACACACGTACTACAATGCTACGGACAAAGGGCAGCAAACTCGCGAGAGCTAGCAAATCCCATAAACCGTGGCTCAGTTCAGATCGTAGGCTGCAACTCGCCTACGTGAAGTAGGAATCGCTAGTAATCGCAGGTCAGCATACTGCGGTGAATACGTTCCCGGGCCTTGTACACACCGCCCGTCACACCATGGAAGTTGGCCATGCCCGAAGTCGTTACTCCAACCCTTGTGGAGGAGGACGCCGAAGGTGGGGCTAATGACTGGGGTGAAGTCGTAACAAGGTAGCCGTACCGGAAGGTGCGGCTGGATCACCTCCTAACAGGGAGACAACAAAATGTAAATATTAATTTTGTCACCTTAGGTCGATCGGTATCTCAGATTTTTATTTTTTAAGAATTTCAGTTTCTAAGTTTTTTCTAGGTCACACCCATCACTTTTTCCTGGGCCATTAGCTCAGGTGGTTAGAGCGCACCCCTGATAAGGGTGAGGTCCCTGGTTCAAGTCCAGGATGGCCCATATCTCTATGTTGGGGGTATAGCTCAGTTGGTAGAGCGCCTGCTTTGCAAGCAGGATGTCAGCGGTTCGAGTCCGCTTACCTCCACTGAATACCGCCTCTTACATATATCCAAAGAGGGAAATTGTTTTGAGTCGTGTCCTAATTTACTCTGAGCGAATCTAGCTTCCTATTTTATTCAATAAATAAGATGCTGGACTCATTGAATTTTTTCATTGTTTTCAGAGAACCTTGACAACTGCATAGATTATTTTTGAAGACAATAAGCATCTTTAATGATGCAGATTTATTATTTGTGCGAATGCATTAAATAACAATTCTATTAAGCTGATGCTTCAATTATTGAAGTTATTGGTCAAGCTACAAAGGGCTCACGGAGGATACCTAGGCACACAGAGGCGATGAAGGACGTGGTTACCTGCGATAAGTCTCGGGGAGTTGGAAGCACACTTTGATCCGGGAATTTCCGAATGGGGCAACCCCTTGAACGACCAACTGAATATATAGGTTGGTGCGAGCTAACCCAGCGAACTGAAACATCTTAGTAGCTGGAGGAAGAGAAAGTAAATAACGACTCCCTCAGTAGCGGCGAGCGAACGGGGAATAGCCCAAACCGATAGTCTTGACTATCGGGGTTGTGGGACAGCAATATGGATCAACAACTCTAGAAGAAACGTTTGAATGGCGTGCCATAGAGGGTGAAAGCCCCGTAATTGAAAGATGAGTTGACCTAGCTGTATCCCGAGTAGCACGGAGCACGTGGAATTCCGTGTGAATCTGCGAGGACCACCTCGTAAGGCTAAGTACTACTGTGTGACCGATAGTGAAACAGTACCGCGAGGGAAAGGTGAAAAGAACCCCGGGAGGGGAGTGAAATAGAACATGAAACCGTGAGCTTACAAGCAATGGGAGCCCGACTAATCGGGTGACCGTGTGCCTGTTGAAGAATGAGCCGGCGACTTATAGGCACTGGCGGGTTAAACCGGAAATGGTGGAGCCACAGCGAAAGCGAGTCTTAATAGGGCGTTTGTCAGTGTTTATAGACCCGAACCCTGGTGATCTAACCATGGCCAGGATGAAGCTTGGGTGATACCAAGTGGAGGTCCGAACCGACTGAAGTTGAAAATTCAGCGGATGAGCTGTGGTTAGGGGTGAAATGCCAATCGAACCAGGAGCTAGCTGGTTCTCCCCGAAATACGTTGAGGCGTAGCGTCTAGTGCTCCAGCAGGGGGGTAAAGCAACCATTTCGGTGCGGGCTGCGAAAGCGGTACCAAATCGATATGAACTCTGAATACCCTGTGTGTAACTAGGCAGTCAGACTGTGGGGGATAAGCTCCATAGTCAAGAGGGAAACAGCCCAGACCGCCAGCTAAGGTCCCAAAATTAACGCTAAGTGATAAAGGAGGTGGGATTGCCCAGACAACCAGGAGGTTTGCCTAGAAGCAGCCATCCTCAAAGGAGTGCGTAATAGCTCACTGGTCGAGCGATCCTGCGCCGAAAATGAATGGGGCTAAGCGTTATACCGAAGCTGCGGATAAATTTATTTATGGTAGGGGAGCGTTCTATGTTGGGTGAAGCGTTAGCGTAAGCGGACGTGGACGGCATAGAAGTGAGAATGTCGGCTTGAGTAGCGAAAACATGGGTGAGAATCCCATGCCCCGAAACCCTAAGGGTTCCTCCGGCAGGCTCGTCCGCGGAGGGTTAGTCTGGACCTAAGGCGAGGCCGAAAGGCGTAGTCGATGGATAACAGGTCAATATTCCTGTACCAGTTATGTTTTGGGAAGGGGGACGGAGAAGGCTAGCCAGGCCAGATGTTGGTTACTGGTTCAAGCGTTCAAGGCTTTGAGAGATGGAGAAAACATCTTGAGCTGAGGCGTGAGTACGAGCTGCTACGGCAGCGAAGTTGGTGATGTCATGCTTCCAAGAAAAGCCCTATACCCGTTAAGACATAAATGCCAGTACCCGAAACCGACACAGGTGGGGTGGTAGAGAATACCGAGGGGCGCGAGATAACTCTCTCTAAGGAACTCGGCAAAATGGCCCCGTAACTTCGGGAGAAGGGGTGCCAGCGAGAGCTGGTCGCAGTGAAGAGGCGCAAGCGACTGTTTACCAAAAACACAGGTCTCCGCTAAGTCGCAAGACGATGTATGGGGGCTGACACCTGCCCAGTGCCGGAAGGTTAAGGAAGCTGGTTAGCTTTTAGCAAAGCTAGCGACTGAAGCCCCGGTGAACGGCGGCCGTAACTATAACGGTCCTAAGGTAGCGAAATTCCTTGTCGGGTAAGTTCCGACCCGCACGAAAGGTGTAACGATTTGCGCGCTGTCTCGGAGAGAGGCTCGGCGAAATAGAATTGTCTGTGAAGATGCGGACTACATACACCCGGACAGAAAGACCCTATGAAGCTTTACTGTAGTTTGATATTGTGCTCGGGCTCTAATTGCGCAGAATAGGTGGGAGACATTGAAATAGTGCTTGTGGGCATTATTGAGTCATCGGTGAGATACCACTCTATTAGAGCTAGGGTTCTAACGCTTACCCGTTATCCGGGAAGCGGACAGTATCTGATGGGCAGTTTGACTGGGGCGGTCGCCTCCTAAAAGGTAACGGAGGCGCACAAAGGTTCCCTCAGGCTGGTTGGAAATCAGTCGTTGAGTGCAAAAGCAGAAGGGAGCTTGACTGTGAGACCTACAAGTCGAACAGGGACGAAAGTCGGTTTTAGTGATCCGACGGTTCTGCGTGGAAGGGCCGTCGCTCAACGGATAAAAGTTACTCTAGGGATAACAGGCTGATCTCCCCCAAGAGTTCACATCGACGGGGAGGTTTGGCACCTCGATGTCGGCTCATCGCAACCTGGGGCTGAAGTCGGTCCCAAGGGTTGGGCTGTTCGCCCATTAAAGCGGTACGCGAGCTGGGTTCAGAACGTCGTGAGACAGTTCGGTCCATATCCGGTGTATGCGCAGGAATATTGAGAGGATTTCTCCCTAGTACGAGAGGACCGGGAGGAACGCACCTCTGGTGTGCCAGTTATCGTGCCAACGGTAAACGCTGGGTAGCCATGTGCGGAGTGGATAACCGCTGAAAGCATCTAAGTGGGAAGCCCACCTCAAGATGAGTATTGCCATGGCTTAAGCCAGTAAGGTCACGGGAAGAACACCCGTTGATAGGCTCTACGTGGAAGCTTGGTAACAAGTGCAGCGGAGGAGTACTAATAGACCGAGGGCTTGACCAAATAAACTTAATTTATTGTCTTTAATTTATATAATTTTCTATGCAGTTCTCAAGGTTCACACTATCCTGGTGTTCATGGCGATGTGGAACCACTCCGATCCATCTCGAACTCGGTTGTGAAACGCATCAGCGGCGAAAATATTTAGGGGGTAGCCCCTTGAGAAAATAGCTCAATGCCAGGTAAAATATTTAGAAGGGTTTACTTTTTTCAAAGTAAGCCCTTTTTTATTTCTGACATTTACGACACCAATGTGTACTTCTACCTGAGATTTTCTGTCTCTCAATTAAATTTTTGCATTGACGACATTTTTTACCAGTTCTTCTATAAACATTAGTTTGTAATCCAAAATTTCCATTTTCACCTTCTAAGTCTCTAAAGTCACTAAAGGTTGTTCCCCCTGCACCAATACTTTTTTTTAAAACGTCGATTATAGCTCTTCTAAGTCTTTTTATTTCATTTTTTTTAATTGTTCTAGCCTCTCTAAAAGGCGATATACCTGCAGAGTATAGACTCTCATCGGCATATATATTCCCTATCCCAGCAATAATTGTTTGATCTAATAAAATAGATTTTATTGATCTACTTTTGTTTGAAATTACTTTTTTTAGATATTTGACATCAAAATTTTCAGAAAAGGGCTCAGGCCCCAATGTTCCTAATCCCTTAATAATATTATTAGGCGATAATCCGTCTCTAACCCACCACATTTGACCAAAACTCCTTACATCAATATATCTAAGTTCATTATTATTGTTATCAAACAGCCTTATTCTGGTATGTTTACAAGGATTAGTAAGAGTATTATTAAAAGTGAAATAACCAGTCATCCTTAAATGAACGACTAGAACACCATTTTCTACAAATGATAATTCATTTGCATTATTATTATTAACAGTTTTCTTTAATTCTGCGATTAAATACTTTCCTCTTCTATTCCATTTATAAAGGAGTGAATTTTGAAGACCCTCAATAAAGTCTTTTTTATCAATGGGATAGGCAACAGTTGACTCTCTACAGATTTCAACTTTTTTGATAATAAAATTTTTGAGTTTTTGTTCTAAACCTCTTTTAACAGTTTCAACTTCAGGTAACTCAGGCAAATTTTTAGGCTTTCTCTAATTCACTTTCTGCAAAATTATTAGTATTTGCTCCTCCCTCAGTTCCACTTATTCCCGCATAATTCACCTTTTCAAATCTGACTACACAGTTATACTTTATTCCGGTTGTATCGACTGAAGCAACTTTGCCAATTTCGTTGTACCAGTATGACTCTGGTCTTTTAACTCTTACAAGATCTCCTCTTGAAATTGCCATTAATTTAAATTTAACTAATAAAACAATACCTCAAAATGGATGTCTAAAGAAAAAGTATTCACAGATATTAATCAAAGCAATTAACAGAAATCATTTATAAGATCTTTTTCAAATTTTTCTTTAGCCGGAATCCACCCCCTCCATTTTCTTCCGGGAATTCTTACATCTAAATCTTTTGTTGCACATTTTATAGAGATAATAACTTTTTTATTATTTTGATTTAGAGCGTTGAGAAATTTTCTACCACTTCCTTCTTCTAATTCGGTTTGTAGAGTTGTTAAAGGACCATATTTTTTACTCTCTTTACTTATAAATTGATTAATCTTTTCTTCTTTAAGTGAAGTGATAACTTCTTGATTATTGATATTCTTTTCCCTTAAAAATAATTTCGAACCAACTTCTAATGAATCTGGATTCTTGAGATTGTTAATTTCAATAAGTTCTTTAAAGTTTAAACCATATTTAGTAGAGATTTCTGTAAGGCTCTCCCCTTCTTTGACGAGATGATAGCTATTATTAATATCCTTATTAGGTTTATTTCCTTGACTAGAATCATAAATTTTTAGATTTTGTCCTACATATATATAATTTTCATCTTTTAAATTATTTAATTTAATAATGAAATCTTTTTTTATTGAATAAAGATTTGAGATACTTGTAATCGTATCGCCCACTTGAACGATATGAGTTTTTTTAAAGTCTGATATTTCATTATTAGGTGATTTTACCTTCGTAGTATTTTCAATTTGTTTATTTGATGAATCAATAATTTCTTCAGCCTTTATAAAATTAGTATTGAAAAAATTAATAATGAAGGCAAATAAAATAAACGTTAATTTCATTAATTTATCTATTTTCTTAAAGATAATCTCTTTACTTAAAATCGCTAGACTTTTGAAACCAAATTAATTAATTTAAATCTTAAAAATAAATTTAATAATTTTCATTACTTTCTTATAAGGAGGGTATCTAATATCTAAATCAAATAAAAAACCTTTATAGGTTATGGATTTTTGATTTGAAAAGTTCTTAAATCCTTCCTCTCCATGAAATTTACCCATTCCACTTTTCCCAACCCCTCCAAATGGCAAATTTGGAATAAGTACAGGCAACATAACATCATTAATACAAACGGTGCCAGAGCTTGTAACTTTAGAAATATGATCATGGATTTTTTTGTTTCCTCCAAAAATATATATTGCTAAGGGCTTTGAAGCTTTATTAATTTTTTTTAATGCTGAATCTTTATTGTCAATCCCAATAACTGGAAGAAGGGAGCTAAATAATTCTTTTTGAATAATATTTTTATCTTGTAATTTTACTTTTAAAATTGTGGGTGATATCTTCATTCTTTTTTTACTACAAGTTCCTCCAAACAAAATACGTTTCTCCTTTTTATATCTTTTGAGAAGTTCTGAAGTTATGGAAAATTGGTTTTTTTGCAATTTGGACAAGTTTTTTGAGATTATTGGATCTTCTCCATAAAAAATATTTATAAATTTCTTTAACTCTTCAACTAATTGATTTTCAATTTCTTTCTCTACAAATATATGATTAGGCGCCATACATGATTGGCCTGAATTGAAAAATTTGCCCCATACAATTCTTTTTGCTGCAATTTCTAAATTTGCATTTTTGAAAATAATTACTGGATTTGTTCCACTAAGTTCCAAAGTTAATGGAGTTAAGTTTGTTGAAGCTGATTTCATAATAGATTTTCCCGTTTCAGTACTTCCTGTAAAAAAAATATGATCGAAATTTTGTTCTACCAGTTTTATTGACTCTTTATAATCACCCTCAATCGTTAACAAAATATCTTTTTGGAAATATTTATCAGTTAATTTTTTGATTAGTTTAGATGTAGAAGAACATTTTTCTGATGGTTTTATTACAGCAGTATTTCCCGAAGAAAAAATATTTACGAGGGGCTTTAAGAGATACAATAAAGGATAATTATATGGCCCTAAAATCAGTACACAACCTAGAGGTTCGTAGATTACTTTTGAGAATGATGGGAAAAGATATATTGGCGTTTTTACCTTTTTTGGTCGCATCCATAATCTAAGATTCTTCTTTATTAAGGAAATTTCTTCTTTAATTAAGAGTATTTCTGAAAGAGCTTCAAGTTCTGATTTACCTAGATCAAGGAAAAGAGCTTTTATTATTTCTTTTTTATTCTCATCTAAAAGTTGAGAAATCTTGCTAATCTGCTGGATCCTCCAACTTATACTCTCTGTTTGACCGGTAATTACTTTATTTTTTAATTCCTCAATATTTGATTTATACGATTTATCTAAAATATTCATCTAGAAAATTTTTTATATGATAGTTAATATATCAGATTAATAATATTAAATATCGATAAATTATTTAAACAAATAAGGCCTTATTATTTTTTATAATTATCAATATCAAATCATATTTTGAAAATAATAAAAAAAGAAGCGCAATTTATTATTCCTTCTTTTTTATGTTTTTTATTATTTTTAATTATAAATTTTAAGCGCTTTTTCTTGGTTTCTGACCTTTCGTATTGGTCAAGTTATCTTATTACTCAACCTTATAGGATATTAAGCTATAGTTTTGTTCATAAAGACTTTAATCATTTATTATCTAATTTATTTGGAATAATTGTAGTTAGATATTGTTTTATAAATTTGAATTTGAAGAATATATTTCTTTTCCTTTATCTAATTATTTTATTAATACCAATTCAGACTTTTTATTTATTTATAGTAGATAATTTTATATTTCATAATCCTAATCATTTGTTGGTTGGTTTTAGTGGAATTATATTTGGTACATTTTCCTTTATATTGCTCTCCTCTCTTTATGGGAAAGAATATATTTTAAATATTTTTATTGGCTTGAAAAAGAACAATGAAATTTATAAATTAATGACCGTTTTTTTATCTTTAGGGATTGTTTATTCTTTGTTACCAGGCATAAGCCTATCTGGACATATCGCAGGAATATTGAGTGGCTTTATTATTTTTATTCTTTGAAGCGAGAATATATTTGCCTTAGTATTGATTAAATTAACTGCCTCTAAATCTTAAAAATCTTATTTTATTTAGTTAACATATTATTAATGAAGAAAAATTTTTCAATCAGACTAATATCTAATGATGAGATCCAGAAAGTTACTGATTGGGCTAGGTTAGAAGGATTTGCACCTGGATTTGATGACATCTCAATTTATAAAAATACCGATAAAAGAGGGATATGGGTTGGATGTCTTGATAACGATCCTATAGGCTCTATAGCTTGTGTTAAATATAATTCTTCTTATGGATTTATAGGATTATTTATCGTAAAAAAAGAATTCCGAAATATGGGTTATGGAGTGAGATTATGGAAACATGCATTAGATTATTTGAAAAATGTTGGTTGTATTGGTTTAGAAGCAGCTCCAAACAGATTAGATGATTATCAAACGTGGGGTTTTAAAAAATCCTCCATAACAAATAGATGGAAATTAGAAGGCATTCAAGATTTACCAAATGGGAATTTTTATAAAGATGATAATAATATTTTTAGTGTTGTTCCAGGTAACCAAATCCCCCCTGAAGCTGTTTTAATATATGATTCTCAACGAGAACCTAGTCCTAGGCCTCACTTCTTGAACGATTGGCTGAAGAATTCCTTTGGAAATGTTAGTGCGCTTGTTGATAATAATGGCATGTGCCATGGCTTTGGGAGGATAAGACCTTGCATGCTTCAAGATAATAATAAAGGTTGGCGAATTGGCCCTCTTCTGGCTGATACACCTCCTTTGGCAGAATTACTTATTAGAAAATTAGTTAGGAATCTAGAAGCTCAAATCTTATTGGACTGTTCGAATCTCAATCCTTATGCAAATTATCTTTTATCTAGTATGGGTTTTAAAGAAATTTCACAAACTTATAGAATGTATAAAGGAATTCAACCTTCATGCCCAATGAATCAGGTATACGGCCTGGCTTGTTTAGAGTTGGGCTAGTCATTTTTCTAATACGTAATATTTTTCTTACTTCTATTTATCTTTCATAACTAGAAACTTTATAGAATTATTGCTTTATTAGATTTTGAGAAGGTTAATTCTCAGCTGTTTTTAATATCCTTTCTACAGTATCTGCATTGATTATTATGATCTCTCCATTATCAATGTCTGCTACTTGAAACAACGTCCATGAATTTGGATTTCTTGCTCCTCCTATACAGTTAATAACTTGCCCAATCCAATATTCCTGACGACCGTTTTGTGTATTCCCTGTAGGCTTTTCATTTTTAATTACTACATGATCACCAGGCTTAACGAAAAGGAATTCATAAGTTTCCGAAGAGGCCATAGTACAATATTCTTTATAGTACAAATATACTATGAAGTGATCTTTAAATTAAAATAGATTTCAATTGATCAAGGACATCAGTACGACTAGAGAATAATTTTGTAAATAATAAATAAACTAAACCTCCCATAGCAATTCTTCCATTTAATTTTTCTAACTGTTTGAGTTTCTTAAACAATTTTTTTTTGATTCTTAATAAAATTTAATCGCTTATATTAAAAAAAAAGTAGCGGTTGTTTCTAAAAATTATTTAATTTGACCAACCAAGGTATATTAGCTTTCGTTAAAAATTTATTTGAATAGTGGAGGAGATTAAAGCCACCCTTCTTTCATTTTTAAATAAAGTTGTTCTGTTTCCGCAGAATAAATATTACTGTCTTGATATGATTGCTGCTGCTGTTGTTGTTGTTGCTGAGTAGAATCGTTGTCTTGAGTTTTTACTTCGCTCATTTGCCCATTAAAAAATAGATGTGTTTATTCTCTCATATTTAAAGCTTTTTTTGTTTGTTTGAATTCTTAAATTTTATTTAAATTTATTTTAATCTGATGTTTTGTGTTTTATTAGCAGAGAAATCATTTGACAGCAGTAGTTTTTGAGTATAGAAATTGAACCTCCCAATATACTATTCCAAGAAAAATTGCACTTGCAAGAAGAATTTCAGAAATTGTAAGCATGGCTTTGTCGTTAGTATTTTAATTTTCGTATCAACTGACACAGAAATCAATAGGTACTATATACATAAAAATTTTTATATAAATCTTAAGTGGTTAAATTAGGTCTTTGAATATTATAAAATTAAAATATATTTAAAATCCTTTCGTGGAAAATTCCATAAACATTTCTATCTTGATCCCCTTGATACCAATGGGTATGGCTTTACTTATATTAAGTCTGCTAGTAAGTTTCAATAGAACAATAAATAGACTTACTAAGCCAGTTAGCGCTCTTGCAGTCTTTTCTTTATTAAGTTCTGCTCTGATAAGTGCATTCTTATATTTTAAAAAAATTGAAGGCGAAGTAGTTTTATCTGATTATCTAAAACTCTTTGGAAGTACAAATTTAATACTCCACCTAAATTCTTTAACTGAAAAAGTCGTAATATTTTTTGCCGTAATAATTGCAATTGTAATTGGAGTGCTCTTTTATAAATTGCCTAGACGAAAAGGCTATGTCTCATTGATTATCGGAATTAGCTTGATTTCTTCCTCGATAATATTTGCAGTATTTTTTCTTGATTTTTCAGCCTTAATTTAGGATTGAGTTATCATCGCTAAGGCTTCATTAAGTTCTTCAACGTGATTAAGTTCGTCTTGCGCAATTTCTTTTATCTTTTGATCTTCAGGGTGATCTTTTAGGTACTTTGTATAGGTATTGACTGCATGCTCTTCAATTTTGATATTTACGTCATAAGCATTTCTTGGAGAACAGAAATAATAAAAAACCATGATCCAGTAATAGACAAGTACAAGGTGCCTTGCTAAAAACCTGTCAATCCAAAACTTATCTCCTCCTCTTTTCTCCATTTCTTTTAGATGCTCTGTCTCATTAATGGCTTGGTAAAAATGTTCTTTCATCAAAAACATTGTGATGTCATTTTTTAATCCAAGTGATTCTTTGAAATGAAGAACAGAAAGAAAAGCAAAATAAGGAGACCTTGCAATAACTTCTAATACCCAAAATCGCTGTAAATGCCTATCTGAATAAACAAAATCAAG